>NZ_JBFULH010000005.1:0-48524 GCF_056400445.1 Pseudomonas sp. P5_B2
GTCGGGGATGTTGATGCCGGCAATGTTGCTGCTCATGGTGCTGTCCTCGCGGGGAACGCCGTGGCGGCGCTGATGGAACAAGTCTGTTCCGCCCCCCAAAACCGGACAATCGATCCATGGCTGCGATCCTTGCCAATGAACCTGCATATCGCGCCAACCTCGCTTGTTGCATGTGGATTGGCTAAGTTTGATGGACCTGTAGCAGCTGCCGAGCCTGCGAGGCTGCTGCTACAGGTCGTGTAATGGCTAACAATTGAGGGCGTTTCCAGCCATGAGTAAAACCATCGCCATCGTGATCTTCTCCGGCGTTCAGTCGCTGGACGTCACCGGTCCCATGGATGTGTTTTCTGAAGCCAATCGTTTTCTCGAGCCGCAAGACCACTATCGGTTGGAGGTGATCGGCGTCGGGCGCGGAGTCATGTCGTGTTCCAACGGTTTGTCGCTCAATGCCCATACGCATTTCAGCGAGGCGCTGGAGGCGTATGACTTGCTGCTGGTGGCGGGTGGGCCGCAGTTGCCGTTCATGGATTTTGGCGGCGCGTTCGATGCCTGGCTGCGGGGTGCCTGCGCCCGCGCGCAACGCTTCGGCTCAATCTGCAACGGCGCGTTCATTCTCGCCCGGGCCGGACTGCTTGAGGGGCGAACCGTGACGACCCACTGGGGCGACGCTGCCGCGCTGGCACAAATGTGTCCGTCGACCCGGGTCGAGGCGGATCGCTTGTACGTGCAGGACGGCGAGCTCTATACCTCGGCCGGTGTCACCGCGGGGATCGACTTGTCGTTGTACTTGCTGGCCAGGGACCACGGGCCGGACGTCGCGTTGAACGTGGCCAAGCGTCTGGTGGTATTCACTCAGCGTTCGGGCGGGCAATCGCAGTTCAGCCCGTTTCTGATGCCCCACGCCGAACCTACGTCGGTCGTGGCGATGGTTCAGCTCTACGTGCTGGCCAACCTCACCGGCGACCTGACCCTCGCTGACCTGGCCATTGCGGCCAACATGAGCTCGCGCAACTTTTCCCGAGTGTTCGCCAAGGAAGCAAAAATCACCCCGGCGGAGTTCGTCGAGCGGGCGAGGGTGGATGCGGCGCGGGTACTGCTGGAGAGCACGCATTCGCCGCTCAAGACCGTTGCTTATCAATGTGGATTTCGTGATGCCCAGCACATGCGCAGTGTGTTCAACCGCAGGTTGGGGGTAACACCACAGCAGTTCAGGCTGAATTTTTCAGCGATGGTTTGAGCAGGAGTTTCCATTGTTTGTCAGGGCCCCATCGCGAGCAGGCTCACTCCCACATTAGACCGCGACCGCCTGGGCAACCCGGTCAACTGTGGGAGCGAGCCTGCTCGCGATAACGGTAGTCAAGGCACCAAAATCTAAGGCTCAGCCCGAGCCGGCAAAAACTTTAACGTGCTGTGCGTGTTGGCCGTGACTTCTTCGTCATTGAAATGCGCCTCGAAGTAAACCCCTTCGACATACGCCTCAGCCTGGTCGTCGTAGTGGCTGTCGAACGGTACGCCGCTCTGGCCGACCGGGTTGATGGTCAGGCTGTGAGCCGGGTCAGCAAAGTCGATCAGGCGCCGCGTCGACGGGCCGTACGTCACCGGCCAGGGCGCCGGGCCTATTTTGGCTGAGAGGTTGTTCGGCACTTCATGCGTACCGGGCGCGGCGAACGGCCCGACGTTGAAGATCCGATCCAGCGGCTTCTGCATGCCCAGTGGATGACCATGGGTCAGGGTGTGCGCCTTGCCCCATTGCCACTGCGCCGAATCCGCGCCCAAGGTGGTCTTGAGGTGGGCGATGCTCGCTTGCCAGGCCACCTTGACCGTATCGCCCCGGGTTTCCTTGTCGAGGGTGTGGCGGTTATCCCACCATGGTGAGTCGGGCGTGGCAGCCAACCGTGGCAGTGCGGCGTCGATCACCCGGGTCGAGAGCAAGGTCTCGAAGAAATCATTCCCCAGCTCATCGTGCATCGTTGCGTCGGCCAGGTTGAACATGAACTGATTGAACAGCGTAGCGCTGGTGGAGTCGAGCGGGTAGTCGCCTTTCCACTGCGCCAGCTGTTCCACCAGCTTGAGTTCGGCGGGATCGCTCACGACTTCACGCAGCACCGGCAGCACCGGCGCCAACAGACGGGGACCGTAGGCAGTGGTGGTGCCCAGTTGCAGCTTCTTGCTGGCGTCGATGTCCCATTTCACATTTTTGTCGCTGAGCTGGTGATTGAGCTGCTGACCACGATCGGCGAGGTTGTAGTAGCCGGGAATTTCCATGCCGGTCGGCGACAGCGGCTGGAAGTTGGCCGAGACGATGTAGCCGCGTGCCGGGTTTTCTTCCTGCGGGTTGGCGCTGAAGGGGTAGAAGCCTTCCTTGTCCGCCTGACTGGTGCTGCCATCGAGGATGAAACCGGGCTTCGCCCCCGCCGCGCGTTTGGGCAGTAGCGCAGAGGCCCACCAGCCGATGTCGCCCTTGGCGTTGGCGTAGACAATGTTCAACCCCGGCGCCTGAACCTTGGCGGCAGCGGTGCGCGCCTTGGCCAATGTGTCGGCGCGGTTGAGCTGGTAAAAGCCTTCAAGAATCGGGTTTGGTGTTTCAAGGAACGCCCACCACATGGCCACCGGTGTCTTGCCGGCCGCCGTGCCAAGTGCGTCGTTGATGATCGGCCCGTGAGGTGATTGACGCAGCGTCAGCTTGACCGCTTCCTGCCCCTTCACGGCGATCTGTTGCTCGGTGTTGAGCATGTCCACCCAGTTGCCGCGATACCAGACCTGATTGGGGTTGTCCGGGTTGGTCTTCTCGGCGATCAGGTCCAGATCGTCGTTTTGGAACATGGTCAGGCTCCAGCCGAAATCCTGGTTATGGCCCAAAAATGCAAACGGCACCAGTGCCTGATGGTGGCCGTACAGCTCAAAGCCCGGCGCCGAGAGTTGCGCCTCGTACCAGACCGCCGGGACCGAAAAGCGAATATGCGGGTCGCCCGCCAGCAGTGGCTTGGCGCTTTTAGTGCGGTTGCCGGAAATCACCCACGCGTTACTGCCCTCGAATTGTGGCAGGCCATTGTCGGCCAGCGCCTGTTCGCTCAGGCGGGCGAGGGCGTTCAGGTCTTTCCAATCGTTGGCGGACAATGCCGACGACGAATTGGACTGTTCCTTGGCCAGCACGCCTTTGGGCTGCCAGTCGAGGTCGAAGACGTTCAGGTAGTTGGGTCCTAATTGGTCGCGCACGAACGTCAGCAAGGGTTCAGTGCGAAACGCTGCGGCGAAGCTGTACGCCATGTAACCGGCGACGCTGATGCTGTCTTCAGCCGTGAACGGGCGTTTATGGATGCCCAGCACGTCGAACTCGGCGGGTGCCGCGTGCGTGTCCTGATATTGATTGACCCCGTCCAGATAGGCTTCCAGGGCCTTCCATGCCGGCGACTGCCGATCCAGCGCAGCCACGTAGCTCGCGGCACGTTCGCGGATGCGCAGGCTGCGAAACAGTTTGTCGGTGTCGATCAGTTTCGGGCCGAGGATTTCCGCCAGTTCACCACGGGCCAGGCGCCGCATGGCTTCCATCTGGAACAAACGGTCCTGGGCCTGCACATAGCCGAGGGTGCGGTAGAGGTCGATTTCGTTTTCCGCGCGGATATGCGGTACGCCGCGCTCGTCATAACGCACGGTCACTGAACCTTGCAGGCGCTGCAACTCCACCTGGCCCTGGCGCGTCGGCTGCTTGCTGTATACGTACCCGCCAATCCCGATGGCGAGCACGACGAGCAGCGAGGCAAGTACGGTCAGGACGCGTTTCATGGTGACTCCTTGTTCTTGTTGGATTGCCGCCCGTGTGGGCTGCAAACATGTAACACAGACCCTCTGTGTCGGGCGTCGCGGTCCTGCAAAAGTCTGGAATGCCTTACTTCACGTCCACCGGCCACGGACAGTAGCAACCGATGGCCAGCGTATGGGTTGCGCTCACTGCGCGACCTTCGCTCAGTGCTTGCAGAATGGGTTCGATGAAGCTGTTATTCGAATTGCAGGTAAGGCCTTCGCTGTACGGACCGAAATAGGCCAGTTTGCCGCTGCGGTCCCAGATCGCCACAGCCGGGCTGGCGGGAATCTGTTCGGCGCCCGGCAGCACATTGATGCTTTTCAGGCTACTCAGCGTGGAGGGTAGCTGGCCATGACTGCCGGGTTTTTGCACGGCGTAAAACTCAACACCCTGCGGCACATAGCGCTCAACCAGTTCGCTCAAATGTTGTTGATTGCCGACGTTGCACGGGCAGGCCGGGTCCCAGAAGTGCACGAGACGAATGGCGCCGGGGCCGGCAAGGTCGACGGGCAGGCGCAACGGATCGCCGGAAAACAGTGCTGTGTGTTCGCTGAACGCGCGCAAGTAGCGCCCCTGAAACCAGTCATACGCGGCCCACAAAACGCCGGCACACACGAGGGCGAGCAGGCTGGCAAGCAGTGGGGTGCGGTAGGCCGGACGCATGGGTGTGGATCCTCGAAGGTCGGCTAGCTTGCCATGCTTGCTGCGACAGATGAATATCACAGGGCCCATAAAGTCTGTTTAACGCTCTGGAATCATTCATGTCTGCCACTTTTACCCCCGATCATTTGCGCGCCAGCCTGCGGCCATTGGCCGAAAGGCAGGCGCTTTCGACCGAGGCCATGGCGTATCAACACTTTTACGGGTTGGATTTTCCAGGTCGTGCGTTGCGCACAGGGCTGGGGCGTTTCGAGATCGATGGCTATGAATTGGTCAGTCAGTTCTGGTGGCCGGAGCGGGCGAAGGCGACGTTGTTTATGTTCCACGGGTTCTACGATCACACCGGGCTCTACCGCCATGTGATCGAGTGGGCGCTGGATCAGGGGTTCGCCGTGATTGCCTGTGACCTGCCGGGACATGGTCTGTCCAGCGGCGAGCGGGCGAGCATCAAGGAATTCGCTGAATACCAGGACACGCTGGAGGGGTTGTTCGCCGAGGCGTTGTCCATCGAACTGCCGCAGCCATGGCACCTGTGCGGGCAGAGCACGGGCGGGGCGATCGTGATCGATCATGTGCTCAATCAAGGCGCGAACAGCCCTGCGCAAGGCCAGGTCATCCTGCTTTCACCCTTGGTCAGGCCGCGTGCCTGGGGTTGGTCAAAGCTCAGTTATTACCTGCTCAAACCATTCGTCAAAGCCATCGCCCGGCGCTTCAGCGAGAACTCCAACGACCCTGATTTCTTGCCGTTCCTGCAGGCCGATCCTTTGCAGCCGCAGCGTCTGCCAACGGCGTGGGTCGGGGCGTTGGCGCGCTGGATCAAGCAAATAGAGGCCGCACCGAACAGCCCGCGTCGGCCGCTGATCGTGCAGGGGCAGGCGGACATGACGGTGGATTGGGAGCATAACCTTGGGGTATTGAAGGCCAAGTTCGATCGGCCTCAGGTGTTGATGTTGCCAGAGGCGCGGCATCATCTGGCGAATGAGACGCTGGTGATGCGCGAGGAGTATTTCGGTTTTTTGACCAAGCGGATCAAGGGCCGGAATCTTTAGCGACTTTGATGGCCCCATCGCGAGCAGGCTCACTCCCACAGGGGAATGCATTTCAACTGTGGGAGCGAGCCTGCTCGCGATGACGATTGACCAAGCGCCAAAAATTACTGAGTGAGGTTCGAAGTATTCTGCCCCACCGCCAACCCCGCCCGAATCGCCGCCAGCGCCGCCTGATAATAAGCCTGGCCCTCGGTGGACTCGGCAAACGTGGCGAACTCTTCCAGTTCGTCATCCGAGAGGTCGCGATAGACATAGAGCAACGTGTTGTGCAGGTCGCTGCCGATCTGGTCCATCAAGCGCTGACGCTGACCGTTCAACATCCCTTGCGCCTGACCGCCCCCCAGCAGGCCGGGGATCATTGAACTCAGGCTGTCGGCCGCGACCCCGGCAATCGCCAGGCTGACTTCAGCCCCCGCCTCGCGAGCGGGCAGGGCCTGGGCGAGGTGGCCGATAATCAGTTGACGGGCGTCGCTGGCCTGAATCTTCGGCAGGCCCTTGGCGTTCTTCGCCAGTTGGTCGCGACGGGTTGCCAGCAATTCGGCAGCCACGACTTTTTTGCCCAAGGGCGATTGAAAGAACGTCAGTGCAGGTTTGGGATCGGCGAGGCTCTTGCGCAATTGCGCTTCGGCGCGCTGATCGACGGACTTGGGAGCAAAACGCTGATTGCTGTTGGTGACCAGCGCTTGAAACACCGCCGGCGGCAGGCTGCTTTCGTAACGTTGTTGAGCGGCCGTTAGCGCGTCGCTGAAATGCGCACGTTGCTCTGGCCAGCCGGCGACTTTGTACAACTGGTCGTGGCCGTCTGCCCAGGCGGGCAAAACACAGAGCATCAACAGTGAAAAAAGCAACCGGCGCATAGGGACTCCTGTCAGCAGGCGACTATTCTCCGTGTGGCATCCGCACTTGTCGAGAATTCGTATCAACCCGCTGCGTGGCTCTGTCGGATTTTCAGGCACAGGAATACTATGCGCGGCATGCAAATACCCTCGGATCACCCACTGCTGTTACGTATCGTTGACGACCTGGCTGAATGCGGCTGGTCGCAGCAGAATATTTTCCTGCCTCTGGATCTGACCCGA
The DNA here is from genome assembly GCF_056400445.1 of Pseudomonas sp. P5_B2. Classification (NCBI taxonomy): domain Bacteria; kingdom Pseudomonadati; phylum Pseudomonadota; class Gammaproteobacteria; order Pseudomonadales; family Pseudomonadaceae; genus Pseudomonas; species Pseudomonas sp. P5_B2. The sequence goes on from NZ_JBFULH010000005.1 coordinate 6,591, forward strand.
GCGCTGGCGGCTGAGTGCCGTAAACGTGCGGCCGAGGGTGAACTGGCCCCTGCCGCCGTGGGCCGAGGGCCGTCATCGGAAGTTCGCGAGGGGATTCGTGGCGACCATATCCAGTGGATTGATCCCGGCCAGGCCGAAGCGTGCGACAGCTATCTGGCATTGATGGACAGCCTGCGCGAAGCAATGAATCGCGGTTTGTTTCTAGGCCTGGAAGATTTCGAAAGCCATTTCGCGCTGTACCCACCGGGTGCGTTCTACCTCAAGCACGTCGACCGTTTCCGCGATGACGACCGGCGCATGGTCTCGGCAGTGGTGTACCTCAATGACGCGTGGTTGCCCGAGCACGGCGGTCAGTTGCGCATGTATCTGGAAGAAGGTGTCGAACACGATGTCGTGCCCACCGGCGGAAGCCTGGTGGTGTTCCTGTCGGGCGAGGTGCCTCACGAAGTCCTGCCCGCCACCCGGGATCGCCTGTCGTTGACCGGCTGGTTCCGGCGACGAGGAAACGAGCCGTTCTGATCATGCAAAAGATTCTGGTAAGCCGCTGCTTGCTGGGCCACCGCGTCCGTTACGACGGCGGGGCCAGCGGGCCATTCGATCAGCTCCAGCAGTGGCTGGATGAAGGTCGGGTCGTACCTTTGTGCCCTGAGGTTGCCGGCGGCTTGCCGACGCCCAGGGCTGCGGCGGAAATTCCCGGCGGGCAGGGTGGTGAAGTGCTGGATGGTCAGGCCCGCGTGATCACCACCGAGGGCGACGATGTCAGTGCCGAGTTTCTGTCGGGGGCTTATCAGGCGCTGGAATTGGTGCAAAAGCACGGCATTCGCATTGCTGTGCTCAAGGCCAACAGCCCGTCTTGCGGGAATTTGCTGACGTATGACGGAAGCTTCAGTGGCGTGAAGGTTGCGGGCGAAGGTGTGACGGCGGCGTTGCTCAAGCGCAATGGCGTGCTCGTCTTCAGCGAGTTGGAGTTGCCGCAAGCCGCTGCAGCATTGGCCGCGCAGAACTGACGCCCTACATAAAATCAATGTGCGAGCCTGCTCGCGATAGCGGACTAACATTCAACATCTCTGCTGACTGGTCCATCGCTATCGCGAGCAGGCTCGCTCCCACAGGTTTATCACTGACTTTTAGATCTGTAGTGTCTCAGGGCTTCGGCGCCACGCTCACATCCGCCGCAAACCACTTCTTCTCCAGCGCTGCCAACCGGCCGTCGTCCTTGATACGCTTCAGCGCGTTTTCCAGGCTGGCGTGGAACGCCGGGTTACCTTTCTGAAACGGAATCGCCAGGCTCACGGGTGAGGCAGCGTCTGGCTTCTCGGCTGTCAACGACTGCACCAGCAGCATTGAGCGAGGTTCTTCTTTCTGCGCGAGCAGTTGCGTATTGGTTTGAATGTAAGGCTCGCTGAAGTCGAAACGATCTTTCAGATCCGGAGTCATTGCTATGTGATTGATGGCGACGTCGTACTTGCCGCTTTCAACGCCGGTGAACAGATCGCCCGAATCGGTGACGACGAAGTCGGCCCGGACATCGAGCTCATTGGCCAGCAGTTGACCCAGCTCGACCTCGAACCCGGTGAGTTTGCCTTCATCCTTGAAATTGAAGGGCGGTGTATTGGCCTCAAGCGCAATACGCAGTTCGCCCCGGTCGTTAATGTCGTCAATCAGTTCGGCATGAGCCAACGGGCTCAGAAGGGGTAGCAAGCAGATCAGGCCAGGCAGGAAGCGCATGGTCACTCCTTTGAATTCATTATCGCGATGCTCTGATTCAGGCTCGCTTTGCTATGGTTGTCGAGTGCCTTCGACAACGATTGACCATGAAGTTGTCATGGTCACGCGAATTTTACGGAAAAACTGGAGAAGAGAATGAAAACGTTTATGTCACGAGCAGCATTGGCTGGCCTGTTGATGGGAGTTTCGGTGCTTGCAACGGCTGCTACCCCGGCTCCCAAAGGTGCAGAAGTGTCCATCGTTTCTCCCGCGGACGGAGCCACCGTACCGCAAACCGTCGTCGTCAAGTTCGCTGTCGAGAACATCGCGCTGGCGCCAGCGGGCGATGTCACCAAGAACACCGGCCATCACCACTTGCTGATCGACGTCGATGAGCTGCCGGCCGCCGGTGTGCCGATCCCAAGCGATGCCAACCACTTGCACTTCGGCAAGGCGCAGACCCAGGCTGAAGTAAAGCTGACCCCAGGCAAACACACCTTGCAGCTGGAACTGGGTGACAGCAATCACATGCCGTTTGATCCACCTATCGTGTCGGAGAAGATCACCGTCAACGTTAAATAACCTTAGTCGAACCCATGAAAAAGGAGACCCGAAGGTCTCCTTTTTTTGTCGCTCAAGTCGCTATCAGAACAACACACGGCAGCGAATGGTGCCGTTGATGTGCTGCAGTTTCTCTTGGGCGATTTCCGAGTAGTCGGCGTCGACGTCGATGACGACGTAACCGACTTTCTCGTTGGTCTGCAGGAACTGACCGGAGATGTTGATGCCGTTTTCGGCGAACACCTTGTTGATCTCGCTCATCACACCCGGAATGTTTTCGTGGATGTGCAGCAGACGGTGCTTGCCAGGGTGAGCCGGCAGGGCCACTTCCGGGAAGTTCACCGACGATACGGAGGTACCGTTGTCGCTGTACTTGACCAGTTTTTCTGCCACTTCCAGACCGATGTTGGCTTGCGCCTCGGCGGTGGAGCCACCGATGTGTGGGGTCAGGATCACGTTGTCCAGGCCACGCAGCGGGCTTTCGAACTCTTCTTCGTTGGAGCGAGGCTCCACCGGGAATACGTCGATGGCCGCGCCGATCAGGTGCTTGTCCTTGATCGCGTCCGCCAGGGCTTGCAGTTCGACCACGGTGCCGCGAGCAGCGTTGATCAGAATGCCGCCCTTCTTGATGGCGCGGATTTCCTTCTCGCCGATCATCCACTGGGTGGCAGCGGTTTCCGGAACGTGCAAGGTGACGATGTCGGACATGCCCAGCAGCTCGTGCAAGTTGCCGACCTGAGTGGCGTTACCCAGTGGCAGCTTGGTCACGGTGTCATAGAAGTACACCTGCATGCCCAGGCCTTCAGCCAGAACCGACAACTGAGTACCGATCGAGCCGTAACCGACGATGCCCAGCTTCTTGCCGCGGATCTCGAAGGAGTTGGCCGCGCTCTTGATCCAGCCGCCACGGTGGCAGGAAGCGTTCTTCTCAGGGATGCCGCGCAGAAGCAGGATCGCTTCGGCCAGCACCAGCTCGGCAACGGAGCGGGTGTTGGAGTACGGGGCGTTGAACACTGCAATACCGCGCTCGCGGGCAGCGTTCAGGTCAACCTGGTTGGTGCCGATGCAGAAACAGCCGACAGCGACCAGCTTCTTCGCGTGATCGAAGACTTCTTCGGTCAGTTGAGTGCGGGAGCGAATGCCGATGAAGTGCGCATCAGCGATCTTTTCCTTCAGCTGGGCTTCCGGCAGAGAACCAGTGAGGTACTCGATGCTGGTGTAGCCCGCCGACTTGAGAACGTCGACAGCCGATTGGTGGACGCCTTCGAGAAGAAGGAACTTGATCTTGCTCTTATCGAGAGAAGTCTTGCTCATCTGCGTAAACCTGTATCCCGGAGAAAAATGGCAGGAAATAGCCAGCAGACGCTGACCCGGCCGGCAAAAATGCCGTCACCGCAGAATGGCCGTTGGGCACTATGCTGCGGGGTCGGTATGCTAGCATATGCACCCCGCTAAACACTCATTCCTGCGACGTGAAGCGTTCTCAGGATGACCATGAATTGTTCGAGAGTTCTGTCGATGACCAATCCTGCCTTGATTGAAGAGCTGAAGACCCTGGTTGAGCCTGGCAAGGTGCTGACCGATGCCGACTCCCTGAATGCCTACGGTAAGGATTGGACCAAGCATTTCGCCCCGGCCCCGACCGCTATCGTGTTCCCCAAGACCACGGAGCAGGTGCAAGCCATTGTCCGTTGGGCCAATGAACACAAGGTGGCGCTGGTGCCGTCCGGCGGTCGTACCGGGCTTTCCGCCGCTGCGGTAGCCGCCAATGGCGAAGTGGTCGTTTCGTTCGACTACATGAACCAGATTCTCGACGTGAACCTCACTGACCGCACGGCCGTTTGTCAGCCGGGCGTGGTCACCGAGCATTTGCAGAACGTCGCTGAAGAAAAAGGCCTGTACTACCCGGTGGACTTCGCTTCGGCAGGTTCCAGCCAGATAGGTGGCAATATCGGCACCAATGCCGGCGGGATCAAGGTCATTCGATACGGAATGACCCGTAACTGGGTTGCTGGCATGAAAGTCGTCACCGGCAAGGGCGATTTGCTGGAGCTGAACCGTGACCTGATCAAGAACGCCACTGGCTACGATCTGCGTCAGCTGTTCATCGGCGCTGAAGGCACCCTCGGTTTTGTGGTTGAAGCGACCATGCGTCTGGACCGTGCACCGAAAAACCTCACTGCAATGGTTCTCGGCACCGCTGATTTCGACTCGATCATGCCGGTATTGCACGCGTTCCAGAGCAAACTGGACCTGACTGCCTTCGAATTCTTCTCTGATAAAGCCTTGGCCAAAGTCATGGCGCGCGGCGATGTCCCGGCGCCCTTCGAAACAGATTGCCCGTTCTACGCGCTGCTGGAATTCGAAGCGACCACCGAAGAAGTGGCCAACCACGCCCTGGAAACCTTCGAGCACTGCGTCGAGCAGGGCTGGGTGCTGGACGGCGTGATGAGCCAGAGCGAAACCCAGTTGCAGAACCTCTGGAAGCTGCGCGAGTACATCTCCGAAACCATTTCCCACTGGACGCCGTACAAGAACGATATTTCGGTCACCGTGTCGAAAGTTCCGGCATTCCTCAAGGAAATCGACGCGATCGTCGGCGAACATTACCCGGACTTCGAAATCGTCTGGTTCGGTCACATCGGCGACGGCAACCTGCACTTGAACATCCTCAAGCCGGATAACCTGAGCAAGGACGAGTTCTTCGCCAAGTGCGCGACCGTCAACAAGTGGGTGTTCGAAACTGTCGAGAAGTACAACGGCTCGATTTCCGCTGAACACGGCGTGGGCATGACTAAGCGTGATTATTTGACCTACAGCCGTTCCCCGGTTGAGATCGAGTACATGAAAGCAGTCAAAGCGGTGTTCGACCCGAACGGCATCATGAACCCGGGCAAGATCTTTGCTGTTTGATTTTCAAATGTTAAGAGCACGAACCAGGAGTCGGTAAATGAGCTATCAGCACCAGTATGTCGACGGCACGCGCATTCATTTCCCGCTGGGGAAAGTGGTGTGCATTGGCCGCAACTACGCCGAACACGCCAAGGAACTGGACAACCCGGTGCCTACCGAGCCGCTGCTGTTTATCAAGCCCGGCAGTTGTGTCGTGCCGCTGGAAGGCGGTTTTGCCATTCCGACCGAGCGCGGTTCGGTGCATTACGAAGCAGAAATCGCGGTGCTGATCGGCAAACCGTTGTCGACCAAGCCGAGCCGTGAAGAAGTGCTGGATGCCATCTCTGGTTTCGCCCCGGCGCTGGATCTGACGCTGCGCGACAAGCAGGCCGAACTGAAATCCAAAGGACTGCCGTGGGAAATCGCCAAGTCGTTCGATGGCGCGGCGGTGATCGCGCCGTTCGTGTCTGGCAGTACCTTTGCGGACCTGACCGACATCGGCATTCGCCTGACCATCAACGGTGAAGTACGCCAGGATGGCAACAGCAGCGCGATGCTCAACCCGATCGTGCCGATGATCCAGCACATGGCCGGCTGCTTCTCGCTGCAGGCCGGTGACGTGATCCTTACCGGTACGCCGGTCGGCGTTGGTCCGTTGAATGTCGGTGATGAACTGGTGATCGAACTGCCAGGTGCGAGCAGCTTTACCAGCAGCGTGCGTTAAGTCCCGCGCAAAACCCTGACATGATCGTTCCCACGCTCTGCGTGGGAATGCCGCCATGGACGCTCTGCGTCCGCTTCGGGATGTGACGCGGAGCGTCACGGGATGCATTCCCACGCAGAGCGTGGGAACGATCATGGTTCAGGTAACCCCGGCATTTCCCGTTTTTTTCACATGTTCTCTGGATAATTCCGGCGCTTGCGGCGTCTGAGCCGGTCCCAATTATGCTATTACCCCTAGCCTGAATTTCTGGAACGTATCCCTCGATGGCCACCCCACCTCTGCCCACCTTCAAAACTGCTCGACGTTCCCGCTTCGCCTTGCGTTGGTATTCCTGGCTGCTGCTGGTTGCCGCGATTGCCTACGGCGTGGCGTTTGCGATGCATTGGGATGACCGCGGCATGCTCTGGTTGCATGAGCGTTTCGAAAGCCCGGCCGAGCGTCAAGCCAGTGTCTGGCTGCCGGATTACCGGGCAGTAATTGATGCCAAGCTGCTTCCGGGCATGGAAAAGGACGAGGCCTCGGACCTGTCTTACGATCCGCAGTCCAAAACCCTGTTTTCGGTGATGGGTAAAAATCCGTTCCTGGTCGAGTTGTCGTTGCAGGGCGACGTGTTGCGCAAGATGCCGCTGGTGGGTTGGAGCAACCCGGAAGGTGTGACAGTGATGGGCAATGGTCTGCTGGCCATTGTTGATGAGCGCGAACACATCCTGTCCATCGTCAAGGTCGATGCCGACACTCGCGAGCTGAACATCGCCGACTTCCCGAAGTACGACCTCGGCCCTTCGAAGGACCAGAACAAGGCCTTCGAAGCTGTCGTCTATGACCCGCGCAATCAGCAGATACTGCTCGGTGAGGAGCGTCCGCCAGCGTTGTTCAGCTGGAAAAGTGACGGCAGCCCGGTGCTCAAGGGCGACAAGCAGAAACTGCTCAGTGACAAACTGGATATGCGTAACCTGTCGGCCCTGGCCATCGATCCGCGTACCGGTCACACCTTGGCGCTGTCTGCCGATTCCCACTTGTTGCTGGAACTGAACGAGAAGGGCGAGCAGGTCAGCTTCATGACCTTGCTCAGCGGATTCAACGGCCTGAAGAAAACCATTCCACGGGCCGAAGGCGTGACGCTGGACGAAGCGGGCACGCTGTACATGGTCAGTGAGCCAAACCTGTTCTACCGCTTCGAAAAGCAGAAGTAGGTCGCAACACTCGCACAGTTGTGGTCGAAAGCCACTGGCCATTAAGCTTGAGTTCATACAGGCGTGATATTTCATCCGCCTGTTTTGTTTTTGAGCTTGCCTGAATGCGCCGACTTGCCCGTCCCAAACCCCTCGTTTTGATCCTTTCAATAATTGCGCTGATCATGCTGGTTGCGGTCGCCCAATACATGCGCCTGTTCGAACGTGCTTGGTTCAACCTGTATACCCTTTGGCAACCGCAGAGCAGTGTATCCATCGGCCTGGATCAATACCGGGTGGACATCGAAGCACGGGTGATCGACGGGCTTGACGATAACGTCTCGGCGTTGACGTTCGATCCGGTGCGCAAAAGCCTGTTCACCGTCACCAACAAAAACTCCGAGCTGATTGAACTGTCCCTTGAGGGCAAGATCCTGCGGCGTGTGGCGCTGATTGGCTTTGGCGACCCGGAGGCGGTGGAATTTATCAGTCCCGACACCTACGTGATCACGGATGAGAGCGAGCAGCGACTGATCAAGATTCATCTGGAGCAGGACACCACCTTCCTCGACGGTGCGGACGCCGAGCAGATGACCCTCGGCGTACACATGGGCAGCAACAAAGGCTTTGAAGGGTTGGCTTACGATTCGGTGGGCAAGCGCTTGTTCGTCGCCAAGGAGCGCGACCCGATGCTGATCTACGAAGTGCAGGGTTTTCCGCATTACAACCCGGAGAAATCCTACGCCGTGCACGTGGTGAACAACCCCAGGCGCGATGCCGGGATGTTCGTGCGAGACCTGTCGAGCCTGCAATACGACGAGCGCAGCGGCCATTTATTGGCGCTGTCTGACGAGTCGCGGCTGATTCTGGAGCTGGATGTGGACGGGCGACCGTTGAGCACGATGTCACTGAGAAAAGGGCGCCAAGGCCTGCAAAAGACCGTGCCGCAAGCGGAAGGCATCGCCATGGACGACGACGGCACGATGTACCTCGTCAGCGAGCCGAACCTGTTCTACGTCTTCAAAAAACCACCACAACCCTGACCGACACCCCAAAATCACTGTGGGAACGAGCCTGCTCGCGATTGCGGTGTATCAGTCGACATTGAGATCAACTGATAGTCCGTCATCGCGAGCAGGCTCGCTCCCACAGGTTTTGCGTTGTGTCTGGTTTATTCAGCGCGCAGGGTTTTTACGCCTTCGCTGGTGCCCAGCAACAGCAGATCCGCCGGACGCGCCGCGAACAGACCGTTGGTGACCACGCCAACAATCGCGTTGATCTGGCTTTCCAGTTCAACCGGGTTGGTGATCTGCATGTTGAACACGTCGAGGATGATGTTGCCGTTGTCGGTCAGCACGCCTTCGCGGTAAACCGGGTCGCCGCCCAGCTTCACCAGCTCGCGGGCCACGTGGCTGCGGGCCATCGGGATCACTTCGATCGGCAGCGGGAACTCACCGAGCACCGGCACCAGTTTGCTGGCGTCGGCGATGCAGATGAAGGTCTTGGCCACGGCGGCAACAATCTTCTCGCGGGTCAGGGCTGCGCCACCGCCCTTGATCAGGTTCAGGTGCTCGTCGCTTTCATCGGCGCCGTCGACGTAGAACTCCAGGTCGCTGACGGTGTTCAGCTCATACACCGGAATGCCGTGGCCCTTGAGACGGGCGGCAGTGGCTTCCGAGCTGGCGACCGCACCGTCGAACGCGCCTTTGTGCTTGGCCAGGGCGTCAATGAAACAGTTAGCAGTGGAGCCGGTGCCGACCCCAACGATGCTCTTGTCGTCGAGTTTCGGGAGGATGAAGTCGACGGCGGCCTGAGCCACTGCCTGTTTGAGTTGATCCTGGTTCATGCGGGCTCCGAGGTGCCGAAGAGGGACGAAAGGCCGGCATTATAGGCTTCGGGGCGGGGAAGGTCATTGTCCGATTGGCCGGTGCGACGGTATGTCAGTGAGAACGGGATTTTGTGGCGAGGGGGCTTGCCTGTGGCGAGGGGGCTTGCCCCCGTTGGAGCGCGAAGCGCTCCCCCTGCATTCTTTCAGACAGACCTCATCAGCAGATTTTACGACTGCTTCGCAGCCGAACGGGTGGTGCGGCATTCCGACAAGCCCCTCACCACAATGGATCTCCATCGCCTGTGGAGGGTTAAAACCACCTGTTTAGTGTGGTCGCCCGCCTAAAAGCCGGGTTAGACTCCTTGGCCCTGCCCAACCCGCTCAGTGATGCTTTCCGATGCTCGAACAGTACGTCAAAAAGATCCTCACATCGCGCGTTTATGACGTTGCCGTAGAAACCCCATTGCAGACTGCCCGCCAGCTCTCCGAGCGGCTGGGCAACAGTATCTGGCTCAAGCGTGAAGACTTGCAGCCCGTGTTCTCGTTCAAGATACGCGGCGCTTACAACAAGTTGACCCAGTTGAGCGATGAAGAACGTGCTCGCGGCGTGGTGACGGCTTCAGCGGGCAACCATGCGCAAGGCCTGGCCCTGGCGGCGAAAGTGCTGGGTGTCAAAGCCACCATCGTCATGCCCAAGACCACCCCGGAAATCAAAGTCGAAGGCGTGCGTTCGCGCGGTGGCAAAGTGGTGCTGCACGGAGATTCGTTCCCGGAAGCCTTGGCCTACTCGCTGAAACTGGTCGACGAAAAAGGCTACGTCTACATCCACCCTTACGACGATCCCCACACCATTGCCGGGCAGGGCACGGTGGCCATGGAGATTCTGCGTCAGCACCCCGGGCGCCTGGATGCGATCTTCGTTCCGGTGGGCGGCGGCGGGCTGATCGCCGGCATCGCGGCCTATGTGAAATACCTGCGCCCGGAAATCAAGATCATCGGTGTGGAGCCGGACGATTCCAATTGCCTGCAAGCCGCCATGGCGGCGGGTGAGCGCGTGGTATTGCCGACCGTGGGCCTCTTCGCCGACGGCGTGGCAGTGGCGCAGATCGGTCAGCACACCTTCGACATCTGCAAAGACCATGTCGATGACGTGATCACCGTCAGCACCGACGAGATCTGTGCGGCGATCAAGGATATCTACGACGATACCCGCTCGATCACCGAACCGGCCGGCGCACTGGGTGTGGCCGGGATCAAGAAGTACGTTGAACAAAACGGCATCACCGGCCATACCTTCGTGGCCATCGACTCCGGTGCCAACGTCAACTTCGACCGTTTGCGCCACGTCGCCGAACGCGCCGAACTGGGTGAGGGGCGCGAAGCAATCATCGCCGTGACCATCCCCGAGAAACCGGGGAGCTTCAAGGCCTTCTGCGAAGCCATCGGCAAGCGCCAGATCACCGAATTCAACTACCGCTACAACACCGGCAGCGAAGCGCACATCTTCGTGGGCGTGCAGACGCACCCGGAAACCGATCCGCGCAGTGCGCTGCTGGCGAGCCTGACAGAGCAGGGCTTCCCGGTGCTGGACCTGACCGACAACGAACTCGCCAAGCTGCACATCCGCCACATGGTCGGTGGTCGTGCGGCCCACGTGGTCGATGAAGTCATCCTGCGCTTCGAATTCCCTGAGCGTCCGGGTGCGTTGTTCAACTTCCTCAACAAGTTGGGCGGGCGCTGGAATATCTCGATGTTCCATTACCGCAACCATGGTGCGGCGGACGGTCGAGTGGTCGCGGGCCTGCAAGTACCGCACGACGAACGTCATCTGGTGCCGGCGGCGCTGGAAGAAATTGGCTACCCGTACTGGGACGAAAGCGACAACCCGGCCTATAAGCTGTTTCTTGGCTGAGTGGCTAAGCTGATGGGCAGGTCATAAGGAAATCGGACAATGGAAACGTTAGCTGCCCTGAAAATGGCACACACCGCGGCGACGGCAATATTGTTGGGCTGTGCGCTGGGCTTGGGAATATGGGTTTGGCAAACGCGGCGTAGTGGCGATGCGACTGCCGGGGCACGCACGCTGCAGCGGCCACGGGTGTTCGTTTGGCTGCTGATGGGCCTTGCGTTGCTAAGCATGCCGTTCACGGGTTGGTGGATGGTGCATCTGGTGGGCTGGTCGTTGGGGCAGACGTGGTTGCTGGCTTCGAGTGTGCTTTATACGGTGGCGGCGCTGGCGTGGTTTTGGCTGTTGGTGCGGCTTAATAGGTTGCGCAAGGTGCCGGGTGGGGTGGGGAAATTTACCTTTGCCTTGGCGTTGTTCAGTTTTGTCTGCTTTGTCGCCATTGCGGGGTTGATGGGTGCCAAGCCGGTTTAGCGCGGAATCTGTAGCAGCTGCCGAGGTACGAGGCTGCGATGGGCTGCGAAGCGGCCCCATGGGCGGTCCTGCGGACCGCAACGCAGCCTCGTACCTCGGCAGCTGCTACAGGCGATATCAGTCGCGCAACGAAATCACCGGCCAGCCACGCTTCTCGGCTTCAGCGCGCAAATTCGGGTCCGGATCCACCGCCACGGCATGAGTCACCTGCTCCAACAACGGCAAATCATTCATCGAGTCGCTATAGAAATAACTGTCCTCCAGCGAATACCCGGTCTCTTCCAGCCAACTATTCAACCTTGTGACCTTGCCTTCCCGGAAGCACGGAACATCCGTGCTGCGCCCGGTATAACGGCCATCGACCATCTCGCACTCGGTGGCGATCAAGGTCTCAACCCCCAAACGCTGGGCAATCGGCCCGGTCACGAAGCGGTTGGTCGCGGTGATGATCACCAGTTTGTCGCCTGCCTCGCGGTGTTTGGCCAGCAGCGCCAAGGCCTTGGGCAACACGATCGGCTCGATGCAATCGCGCATGTAATCCAGGTGCCATTGATCCAGTGTGGCCATCTCGGTGCGGCCGAGAACTTCCAGGCAGAAGTTCAGGTAGGCGGCGTTATCCAGCTTGCCGGCCAGGTATTCCTGATAGAACGCGTCGTTGCGTGCCTTGTAGGCGACGGCGTCGAGAAAGCCACGCTCACACAGGTAATCGCCCCAGGCGTGGTCACTGTCGCCGCCCAGCAGCGTGTTGTCCAAGTCGAATAAAGCCAGACGCATTGCAGTTACTCGCTGAAAAGTCTGTAGAAAGGCGCCCAGAATACGGACTTTTCACAAGAGTGCACATAAGGTCGGTCGGCGCGTTGCTGCTTTCACAACCTTTGTGGAACAATGCGGCGACATGCGTTTGCGAGGTTGTTGCCGTGATCGACCCCGATGGTTTCCGCCCCAATGTCGGGATCATTCTCACGAATGATGCCGGACAGGTGCTATGGGCTCGCCGTATCAATCAAGATGCGTGGCAGTTTCCTCAGGGTGGGATCAACCCCCAGGAGACGCCGGAAGACGCCTTGTACCGCGAGTTGAACGAAGAAGTGGGTCTTGAGCGCGAAGATGTTGAAATTCTCGCCTGCACCCGGGGCTGGTTGCGCTATCGTTTGCCGCAACGACTGGTCCGTACCCACAGCCAACCGCTGTGCATCGGCCAGAAACAGAAATGGTTTCTCCTGCGCCTGATCTCCAACGAGCAGCGGGTGCGGATGGATTTGACCGGTAAACCGGAATTCGATGGCTGGCGCTGGGTCAGCTATTGGTATCCGTTGGGCCAGGTGGTGACATTCAAGCGCGAGGTGTATCGACGCGCTCTCAAAGAGCTTGCCCCGCGCCTTTTAACGCGCGACTGACGACGGAGTTCGACCCCGAGCCATGCTCAATACGCTGCGCAAGATCGTCCAGGAAGTTAACTCCGCCAAGGATCTCAAGGCGGCGTTGGGGATTATTGTGTTGCGCGTCAAAGAGGCCATGGGCAGCCAGGTCTGCTCGGTCTACCTGCTGGACCCTGAGACCAACCGCTTCGTGCTGATGGCCACTGAGGGCTTGAACAAGCGCTCGATCGGCAAAGTCAGCATGGCACCCAATGAAGGTCTGGTCGGCTTGGTCGGCACGCGTGAAGAACCCCTGAACCTCGAAAATGCCGCGGATCACCCGCGCTACCGTTACTTCGCCGAGACTGGCGAAGAGCGCTACGCCTCCTTCCTCGGGGCGCCGATCATTCACCACCGTCGCGTCGTCGGCGTGTTGGTTATTCAGCAAAAAGAACGCCGCCAGTTCGATGAAGGTGAAGAAGCCTTCCTCGTGACCATGAGCGCGCAGCTCGCCGGCGTAATCGCCCACGCCGAGGCCACTGGTTCGATCCGGGGCCTGGGCCGTCAAGGCAAGGGCATTCAGGAAGCCAAGTTCGTCGGCGTCCCGGGTTCGCCGGGTGCGGCGGTCGGTACGGCGGTGGTCATGCTGCCCCCTGCCGATCTGGACGTGGTGCCCGATAAAACCATCGTCGACATCGAAGCTGAACTCGGGCTGTTCAAGACCGCCATCGAAGGCGTGCGCGCCGACATGCGTGCCTTGTCCGCCAAGCTGGCAAACCAGTTGCGGCCTGAAGAGCGTGCGCTGTTCGATGTTTATCTGATGATGCTCGACGATGCCTCGCTCGGCAGCGAAATCACCACCGTCATCAAGACCGGTCAGTGGGCTCAGGGTGCGTTGCGTCAGGTGGTCACCGAACACGTCAACCGTTTCGAACTGATGGATGACGCCTACTTGCGTGAGCGCGCCTCGGACGTCAAAGACCTCGGTCGCCGCTTGCTTGCCTATTTGCAGGAAGAGCGTCAGCAAACCCTGGTTTACCCCGACAACACTATTCTGATCAGCGAAGAACTGACGCCGGCGATGCTCGGCGAGGTGCCGGAAGGCAAGCTGGTGGGTCTGGTGTCGGTCCTCGGTTCCGGCAACTCCCACGTGGCCATCCTGGCGCGCGCCATGGGCATCCCTACGGTGATGGGCCTGGTCGACTTGCCGTATTCGAAAGTCGACGGCATCCAGATGATCGTCGACGGCTACCACGGCGAGGTCTACACCAACCCGAGTGAAGTGCTGTGCAAGCAGTTCGCTGAAGTGGTCGAGGAAGAAAAACAACTGTCCCTCGGGCTGGATGCACTGCGCGATCTGCCGTGTATCACCGTCGATGGTCACCGCATGCCGTTATGGGTCAACACCGGCCTGCTGGCGGACGTAGCGCGAGCGCAGAAGCGCGGTGCCGAAGGCGTCGGGCTGTACCGCACCGAAGTTCCGTTCATGATCAACCAGCGCTTCCCGAGCGAAAAGGAACAGCTGGCGATCTACCGTGAGCAATTGGCCGCTTTCCATCCGCAACCGGTGACCATGCGTACCCTGGACATCGGCGGCGACAAGTCACTGTCGTACTTCCCGATCAAGGAAGACAACCCGTTCCTCGGCTGGCGCGGCATTCGCGTCACCCTCGACCACCCGGAAATCTTCCTGGTGCAGACCCGCGCGATGCTCAAGGCCAGCGAAGGCCTGAACAACCTGCGCATTCTGCTGCCGATGATCTCCGGTACTCATGAACTGGAAGAGGCGCTGCACCTGATCCACCGGGCCTGGGGTGAAGTGCGCGACGAAGGCTGTGACGTGCCGATGCCGCCGATTGGCGTGATGATCGAGATTCCCGCTGCTGTGTATCAGACCAAGGAACTGGCGCGGCAAGTGGACTTCCTGTCAGTCGGCTCCAACGACCTGACCCAGTACCTGCTGGCCGTGGACCGTAACAACCCGCGGGTGGCCGACCTTTACGACTACCTGCACCCGGCGGTGCTTCAGGCGTTGCAGAACGTGGTGCGTGATGCGCATGCCGAAGGCAAGCCTGTGAGTATCTGCGGTGAAATGGCCGGCGACCCGGCAGCGGCGGTGCTGTTGATGGCGATGGGCTTCGACAGCCTGTCGATGAACGCCACCAACCTGCCGAAAGTGAAGTGGATGCTGCGTCAGATCAACCTGAGCAAGGCCAAGGATTTGCTCGCGGAATTGATGACCATCGACAATCCGCAAGTTATCCACAGCTCGCTGCAACTGGCGCTGAAGAATCTTGGTTTGGCGCGGATGATCAATCCGGCTTCGGCCAAGACCCTCTAAAAGGCTGATGCCCCCATCGCGAGCAGGCTCGCTCCCACATTGGATCTGTGATCGACGCAAATCCCCTGTGGGAGTGAGCCTGCTCGCGATGGGGCCAGTCCATACAACACAAAACTAAACCCTGATCTCCACTTCCCCAAGATGCCCCCCATACGGCCCGAAACTCCTTTCGACCATATGCCGCGACCCATCCGCCTGAACAATCAAAGCTGTACTCGCCCGCGTCCCATAACTCTGGCTGGCAATAAACACACTCGACAACAACGTCTCGGTCGCCAGCCCAACCCCGGTGTCCGGCAGTTCGGTAAACGGCGCCGTCTGCGAGTCCGCCAATAACGCCAGCAACGCCTGGGGCTGTGGGTCTCCGAACACTTCCTCCAGCGCCGCCCGTGCCTTGAGCAATTTCGGCCACGGTGTATCCAGGCCGGCATTCGACAGCCCATAAACACCGGGTGTCAGCATCACCGCCTCCGACTCTCGTGCATTGAAATGCCACAGTTCGCTGGCATTGCCGATCAACAGATTAAACCCGGCATATTCCAGTGAACGTCCGACAACGTCGTTCAAATAGTCATTTATCGATTGGTCGCCCAACAAATACCCTGCCACCAACTCCCCCCGCGATTTACGCGACGGCGGTTGATGCGGGTCACGGATGTTGGTCAGCGCGGCGAAGCGCCCGTTGGCGCCGATACCGAGCCAGGTGCCGCCGGCTTCCTGGTCTCGGCCGGCATAAACCTGTGGCGCTTCGGGCCATTGCGCCAGAGGCAGGCTCGGGCGGGCGTAGAACTCGTCGCGGTTGGCCGCCACGACCAAGGGCTGGGCGTGGCCGGGTCGCCAGGCGAAGACAATCAGGCACATAAGGTGGTCCCTGTGTGTTTTTTGCCCACTCTACGCAGACATCGCGCGGGTATCCATCGCCATCCAGTGGAGCCCGAGGCCATGCATCCGTTACCATGCCGCTCCGGTTTTGGGTGAAGAGTGGAATGCAGGCATGGAATTTCTGCTCTATCTGGCGCTGGGCGCCTGCGCAGGTGTGTTGGCCGGGCTGTTCGGGGTGGGTGGCGGGATCATCATCGTCCCCGTGTTGGTATTCAGTTTCACCTTGCAGGGCTTTGACACGTCGATCCTGACCCACTTGGCGGTCGGCACGTCCCTGGCGACGATTATCTTTACGTCGATCAACGCTGTCCGCGAGCACCAGCGTCGTGGCGCGGTACGTTGGCCGATTTTCGCCTGGATGACTGTCGGCATTCTGATCGGCGCCGGTTTCGGTGCGCTGACCGCCGAAGCGATCTCCGGCCCGAATTTGCAGAAGATCATCGGCGTCTTTGCCTTGATCATCGCCGCGCAACTGGCGCTCGACGTCAAACCCAAAGCCAGCCGAACGGTACCGGGTAAACTCGGGCTGACCGTGGCGGGCAGCGTGATTGGCTGGGCCTCGGCGATTTTCGGGATTGGCGGCGGCTCGTTGACCGTGCCGTTTTTGACCTGGCGCAGTGTGCCGATGCAGCAAGCAGTGGCCACCTCATCGGCCTGTGGTCTGCCCATCGCGTTGGCCAGTGCATTAAGTTTCATGATTCTGGGCTGGCACGATCCGTTGTTGCCGGCCCTTAGTCTCGGTTTTATTTATTTGCCGGCGCTGTTGGGCATTGCCCTGACCAGCATGGTCTTCGCCCGCTTCGGTGCGCGATTGGCCCATAAGCTGTCGCCGAAGTTGCTGAAAAGACTGTTTGCCGCTTTGCTGTTCTGCGTTGGCTTGAACTTCTTGCTCTGACGCACGGCGCAATCCTGGCTTAATCCTGAGGTGGCAGCGTCGCCCGGGAATTTTGGTTTCAACTAACGAGGAGTCGCAATGCTGCCTTACCCGCAGATCGACCCGGTGGCCCTGGCCATCGGTCCGCTGAAAATCCACTGGTACGGTTTGATGTACCTGATCGGCATTGGCGGCGCCTGGCTGCTGGCGTCTCGCCGGTTGAACCGGTTCGACCCGACCTGGACCAAGGAGAAACTTTCCGACATGGTCTTCTGGATGTCGATGGGCGTCATTGTCGGCGGCCGTCTGGGTTACGTGCTGTTCTACGATCTGCACGCCTACCTGGCCAGTCCGGCGCTGATTTTCGAAGTGTGGAAGGGCGGCATGTCGTTCCACGGCGGCTTCATCGGTGTAATGCTGGCGGCGCTGTGGTTTGGTAAAAAGAACAACAAGTCGTTCTTCCAGCTGATGGACTTTGTCGCGCCAATGGTGCCGATTGGCCTGGGCGCCGGGCGTATCGGTAATTTCATCAACGCCGAGTTGTGGGGCAAGGCGACTGACGTGCCGTGGGCAATGGTCTTCCCGACCGATCCGGCACAACTGGCACGCCATCCGTCGCAGCTATATCAGTTCGCCCTCGAAGGCGTAGCGCTGTTCGCCATTCTCTGGCTGTTCTCGCGCAAGCCGCGGCCAACCATGGCGGTGTCCGGGATGTTCGCGCTGTTCTACGGCATCTTCCGTTTCATCGTCGAATTCGTCCGCGTACCCGACGCGCAACTGGGCTATCTGGCCTGGAACTGGCTGACCATGGGCCAAGTGCTCTGCGTACCGATGATCGTCGGTGGGCTGTTCCTGATCTGGCTGGCGTATCACCGCGCCCCGGCGGCACCCGCGACGGCAGTATAAAATTCGATCCCGGGGCTTGGGCCTCGGGTTCAAGGACACAGGTAACTCATGAAGCAATATCTCGAACTGGTCGCCCACGTCATCAAGAACGGCACCAAGCAAGCCAACCGCACCGGCGTGAACACCATCAGCTTTCCGGGCGCGATGCTGCGTTATGACCTGAAGGAAGGGTTCCCGGCGATCACCACGCGCAAGATGGCCTTCAAATCGGCCATCGGCGAGATGTGTGGTTTCCTGCGTGGGGTGAACAACGCCGCCGAATTCCGCGCGCTGGGCTGCAAGGTCTGGGATCAGAACGCCAACGAAAATGCGCAGTGGCTGGCCAACCCGTTCCGTCAGGGCGACGACGACCTCGGCGAGATCTACGGCGTGCAATGGCGCAAGTGGCCGGCGTACAAGCAGATCCCGGTCAGCAACCAGGCCGCCATCGAGCAGACACTGAGCCAAGGCTACCGCCAGATCGCTGAGGGCGAAGAAGACGGTCAGGCCTACGTGGTGCTGTACAAGGCAATCGACCAGATCCGTCAGTGCGTCGACACCATCATCAAGGACCCGGGCAGCCGCCGCATTCTGTTCCACGGCTGGAACGTCGCCCAACTCGATGAAATGGCCCTGCCGCCGTGCCACTTGCTGTACCAGTTCCACCCGAATGTCGAGACCAAGGAAATTTCCCTGACCCTCTACATCCGCTCCAATGACCTGGGCCTTGGCACTCCGTTCAACCTCACTGAAGGCGCCGCACTGCTGAGCCTGATCGGTCGCCTGACCGGCTACACGCCGCGCTGGTTCACCTATTTCATCGGTGACGCCCACGTCTACGAAAACCACCTGGACATGCTCAACGAACAGCTCAAGCGCGAGCCGTTCCCGATGCCGAAACTGGTGATCAGCGACCGTGTGCCGGAGTTTGCCAAGACGGGTGAATATCAGCCGGAATGGCTGGAGTTGATCGAGCCGGGCGATTTCTCGCTTGAGGGTTATCAGCATCACGCGCCAATGACCGCGCCAATGGCGGTTTGATAGTTTGGCCAGTGGGCATTTTTGATTAGAAAAAGGTCTAGCTGACTGTCATTTATGACAGTAGGTGAATAAGCGAGAGGGTGTTTGACTGATCACGAGGCCATTTAGGCTTGGGTCAGCCAACACCCTTTTTTTATTCTGGAGTCTCTTCATGACGATTACATTGCCCAATGGAACGGCGGGCTTCTGCGAGAAACAATCAGGCCTTCCGAGCAAGCGATCAAGCACCGTTTTGAACCCCCCGCTGATTTGTTGTGAAGCGCGGTCTGGCCTCATTCATTTCATTCCGAGCCTCGCCCCATGGGGATGTGTGGTGCCCATGGAGTTACTTTCGGGAGCCCCCATCTTCGTCGATTCGCTTCGCGTGGTTGTGGCAGTAAACGAATTTGATTTCAAGATCGGTGACAAGGTTCGGGTGCAATGGCAGGCGCTAGGCGATACAGGGAAGCGTTACACATCGCCATCCCGGTCAGTAGTGGAATTCACCAATTTGTATTATGTGATTTCTGATGAGATTGCCCGCCGGTTTGAAGGGGAGGAGACGGTCGAGGTTATTTTTGTGATCGAAAGAGGGGCGAGCGCTTTGCCTTCTGGCTCGTTGTTCATGACGTTGGCCCCGACACTGATTCAAACCAGCCCGATTTTTATTGAAGGTGTATCGGAGGGAGTTTTGAAGATCGATCAACATCCCGACGGCATCATCCTGACCATCCCTCACATTGAAAACCTTCGAACCAACAACGCCATCGAAATGACCTCGCGCAGTGATTGGACAGATGCACATGTCGGTCCTTGTAGAGACTATCAGCGCAAATTGGCAGTCAGCCCGGAATCACCGCTGAAGTTTCGGATTGAGCCTTCTGTCTATCAGGCGCATCGTGGTCATTCGATTCACTTGTTCTGCAGCGTTTTTCTGGGTTCAGGTATGGTGCCGGGGATTGCCTACGGCATGGGTTCCCGAGGCACCCTGGAACTTAAATTGATATAAGCGCCTGAGTGGGCGACTGACTCAATGCCCATGACTCCTGCCGACATGGGAATGCTCAACTTCCGTCGCCACAACCCCACCACTCACTTCCAGCCGCTGCAAAATCCCGCACTGATCAATATCCGGCCCTTCGCCACAGCGTTGGCGCAGGTCGAGCAGTTGTGTCTGCAACGCCAATAATCCATCGATCCGCGCTTTGACGTGGTGGATATGTTCGTCGATCAGCGCATTTACGCTTTCGCACTGATCCTGCGGGCTGTCGCGCAAGGCCAGCAAGCTGCGGATCTCTTCCAGCGTCATGTCGAGCGTGCGGCAGTTGCGGATGAAGGTCAGGCGTTCGGCGTGGGCCTGGGTGTAGACGCGGTAGTTGCCGTCGCTGCGGGCCGGTTCTGGCAGCAGGTTTTCGCGCTCGTAGTAGCGGATGGTTTCCACGGCGCAGTCGGTGAGTCTGGCCAGTTCTCCAATCTTCATGACGGCAATCTCCCAATAGGTGCTTGACCCTATAGTGGCTACAGGGTCTTTACTTGGCAACAGGCACCTTCATGGACGCGACCTGATGAGCGATTCCCGACACACTCACATTCCCAAGGCTGAGCACGATCACAGCCACAAGCTGCAGCCTTTACAGAAGCATGAGCATGGCGGCCACGGTGATTCCTGCTGTTCTGCCAAAGTGGCGGCGCCGTCGCTGATAACGTTGAGCGAAACGCCAACCGCAGGTGCGCGGCTGAACAGTTTTCGCATCGACGCGATGGACTGCCCGACCGAGCAGACGCTGATCCAGAACAAACTCGGCAAGCTCGCGGGTGTGCAGCAACTGGAATTCAACCTGATCAACCGGGTATTGGGCGTGACCCACGATCTGCCGAGTACGGCGCCGATCATCGAGGCGATCAAGTCGCTGGGCATGGTTGCCGAGCCGCTGGAGCAGGGCGTTGAAGCGCCCGCTCCAGCGCCGGAGAGAAAACCGTGGTGGCCACTGGCGCTGTCCGGTGTGGGGGCGTTGGCCGCCGAAGTGATCCACTTCACCCATTTCGCGCCCAATTGGGTGGTGGCGATCATTGCGCTGGTCTCGATCCTCAGCGGCGGGCTGAGTACGTACAAAAAGGGCTGGATCGCCCTGAAAAACCTCAACCTGAACATCAACGCGCTGATGAGCATCGCTGTGACCGGCGCGATCCTGATCGGGCAGTGGCCGGAAGCGGCGATGGTGATGTTTCTGTTTACCGTGGCCGAGTTGATCGAAGCCAAATCCCTGGACCGTGCGCGTAATGCCATCAGCGGCTTGATGCAGATGACTCCGGAACAGGCCACGGCGCAGTTGGCTGACGGCAGTTGGGCCGCACAAGACGTCAAAGCCATCGAACTCGGTGCGCGGGTGCGCGTACGGCCCGGTGAGCGGATCGGTCTGGACGGTGAAGTGGTCTCGGGCAGTTCGACCATCGATCAGGCGCCGATCACTGGCGAAAGCCTGCCGGTGGAGAAAACCGTTGGCGACAAGGTGTTCGCCGGTACCATCAATCAGGCTGGGTCTCTGGAATATGCCGTGACCGCGGCCGCCAACAATTCGACGCTGGCGCGGATCATCCATGCCGTAGAACAGGCCCAAGGCGCGCGGGCACCGACCCAGCGTTTCGTTGATAGCTTCTCGAAAATCTACACGCCAGCGGTATTCATCCTGGCCCTTGCCGTCGCGGTGATTCCTCCGCTGTTCATGGGGGCCGCCTGGTTCGACTGGATCTACCGTGCGCTGGTGTTGCTGGTGGTCGCATGCCCGTGTGCATTGGTGATTTCAACCCCGGTGACCATCGTCAGCGGCCTCGCGGCAGCGGCGCGCAAAGGGATTCTGGTGAAGGGCGGCGTTTATCTGGAGGGCGGTTACAAGCTCGATTACCTGGCCTTGGACAAGACCGGCACGATCACCCACGGTAAACCGGTGCAGACCGATTATTTATCGCTCGACCCCATGGCTGACGAATCCGCCCCAGCGATTGCCGCTGCACTTGCCGGTCGTTCGGATCACCCGGTATCGCTGGCCATCGCCAACGCGGCTGTGGATAAACAACTTGCACCGCTGATTGTGGATAACTTCGAAGCGCTGGCCGGTCGCGGTGTGCGCGGCGACATCAATGGCCAGACTTACCACTTGGGTAACCATCGCCTGGTGGAAGAACTGAACCTCTGCTCGCCGGCGCTGGAAGAGAAACTGTTTGCCCTGGAAAAACAGGGTAAGTCCGTGGTGTTGCTGCTCGATCACTCCGGCCCGTTGGCACTATTCGCCGTGGCGGACACAGTCAAGGAGTCCAGCCGCGAAGCGATCCAGCAACTGCACGATCTGGGCATCAAAACCCTGATGCTCACCGGCGACAACGTCCACACCGCTCAAGCAATTGCCGCGCAAGTCGGCATCGACGAGGCCAGAGGCGATCTGTTGCCAACCGACAAACTGCAAGCCATCGAAGCCCTTTATGCTAAGGGTCATAACGTTGGCATGGTCGGTGACGGCATCAACGACGCACCGGCACTGGCCCGGGCCGAAATCGGTTTCGCCATGGCTGCGGCGGGCACCGACACCGCCATCGAAACCGCCGATGTCGCCCTGATGGACGACGATCTGCGCAAGATTCCGGCGTTCATCCGCTTGTCGCGCCAGACCTCCAGCATCCTGAAACAGAACATCGCTCTCGCTTTGGTCATCAAGGCGATCTTTCTTGGGGTAACCTTCGCCGGGATCGCCACCATGTGGATGGCGGTGTTCGCCGACATGGGCGTGAGCCTGTTGGTGGTGTTCAACGGTTTGCGCCTGCTGCGCAAATAAGCGATGAGGAGCGGGTGTGCTGAGTGCCGAGCTGAAGGCGTTTTACATGGTGGCCCGTCTGGGCAGCATTACCCTGGCGGCGAAGAAGCTCGGCCTGAGCCAGCCCACGGTGACGACGCAGATCCGCAACCTGGAAAGTCAGTACTCAGTTGAGCTGTTCTACCGGGGCGGCCGCCGGCTCAGCGTCAGCGATGAAGGCGCGCGGCTGATGCCGATGGTCAAGGCACTGTTGCAGCAGGAAGCCGACATCGAGTTTTTCCTGCGCAACAGCGGTCAGGTCCAGGGCACGTTGCGCATCGCGGCCACGGCGCCGTATTACATCCTTGATCTGGTGAAGACCTTCCGCGAGCGCTTGCCGCAGGTGGAAGTGTCGGTAGAAATCGGCAACTCCCAGCAAGTGCTCGAAGCGCTGGAGGATTACCGGGTGGATGTCGCGGCGTCGTCGCAGTTGCTGGACGATGCGCGACTGATTCGCCGGGTGCTTGGCAGCGATCCGCTGGTGCTGGCCGTGCATCGCAATCATCCGCTGGCGGTTCATGACCATGTACCGCTCAGTGCGTTGGCCGGGCATACGTTGTTGATGCGTGAATCGGGCTCGACCACGCGCCGATTGACCGAAGAGTTGCTGGCCAGCGCCGGGGTGAGTTTCGGGCCGCTGCTGGAAATTGGCAGCCGTGAATCGATTCGAGAGGCGGTGCTGCGCAACATCGGTATCAGCATCATTGCCCGGCAGGAAGTACCGCATGATCCGCAACTGCGGGTGCTGACCATCGAGAATGCGCCGCAGATTCCCGAGTACCTGTATTGCCTCAAGGAGCGCAAAGGCGCGCGGTTGCCGGCGGCGTTTCTGGGGTTGGCGCAGGAAATGGCTCCGGCCTGAGATGTGTGCTGATTGTTCTGGCCTCTTCGCGAGCAAGCCCGCTCCCACATTCAACCGTGTTCTTATCCAAAGACTCGGTCAAATGTGGGAGCGGGCTTGCTCGCGAAGGCGCCAGATCAAACAACACAAAACTCGAACCCAAATCCCTGAATACCACTATCAGCGGTTTTTGCCTCACTGCCACATGACGGACTCATTACATCCCTAGGATGGCCTTCATCTGCTTGATGAGGCCTGTCCATGAACCACTTGATCGCAACTGCCCTGACCAACCCCGGCGCCCCGATGAAGGTGCGCGGCGTGCAGAAACGCTTTGGCGCCTTTACCGCGCTGGATAACGTTTCCCTCGACGTGGCGGCCGGAGAGCTGGTGTGTCTGCTGGGCCCATCGGGTTGTGGCAAGACTACCTTGCTGAGGTGCATCGCCGGACTGGAAAAGCAGGACAGCGGCGAGTTGTGCTTCGGGGATCGCGACGTTTCCCACCTCGCACCTCAGGCGCGGGACTACGGCATTCTCTTTCAGTCCTACGCGCTCTTTCCCAATCTCACTGTTGAAGCGAACATTGCCTACGGCCTCGCTGGCAGTGGTCGTGACGAAGTGCGCAAGCGTGTCGGTCAGATGCTGGAGCTGGTCGGCCTGATTGGCAGTGAGAAAAAATATCCTGGCCAATTGTCTGGTGGGCAACAGCAACGGGTCGCCCTGGCCCGAGCCTTGGCACCAGCGCCTTCGTTACTGCTGCTGGACGAACCAATGTCGGCGCTCGACGCCCGGGTTCGCGAGCATCTGTGCACCGAGTTGCGCCAACTGCAGCGCAACCTCGGCATCACTACCCTGATGGTCACGCACAATCAGGACGAGGCCATGCTGATGGCCGACCGCATCGCCGTGATGAACAACGGCAAGGTCGAGCAGTACGCCACACCGCAGGAAATCTACGACCGCCCGGCAACACCCTTTGTGGCGGAGTTCGTCGGCCAGGGCAACTGGTTGCCGTTCCAGCGCAGCAGCGACAGCCACGCCCAGGTCGGCGGGCTGAACATGCGCCTGGCCGATGGCAGCGCGAAAACCGCGTCGGGCCGTTTGTTCTGCCGCCCGGAGGCGATCAACGTCAATCCGCTGGTGCATGAGGAAAACCTATTCCCGGCCAAGGTTCGCGAGATCACCTTCCTTGGCAACCGTTGCCGCATGAGCTTCGAACTCGATCAACTGCCGGGTCACGCCTTGCTGGCGGAGTTGGCACCTGAAGCCATGCCGCGCCTCGGCGCCCAGCAGATCATGGTCGCCTTGCCGCCGCGCAGCCTGCAGGTGTTTGCCTGATGGGCGCGAACATCGCGCTGCCGATACCGCACAAGCAGGTTCGGCAGACCTCCCGCGCTGAAATCGGCGACCGGGTGTTCGTGGTGGGCGGCAAAGTCCTGTTGCTGGTATTGCTTGGCGTCGCCGTGTTGATGCCATTGCTGGCGATCTTCTGGCGTGGGTTCAGTTCAGAAGCCGGGCAGGGCGGCGGTCTGGTTGCGGCGCGAGAGTTGGTGACCAGCGAGAACTTTCACTGGCTGTTGGGTAACAGTCTCAAGGTTTCCCTCAGCGTTGCGGCAATTGTCGTACCGCTGGCTTATCTGTTTGCCTACGCCCTGCAGCGCACGTTGATTCCGGGAAAGGGCATCTGGCGCGGGATTTCGCTGCTGCCATTGATGGCGCCGTCGATGCTGCCGGGGATTGCGCTGGTTTACCTGTTTGGCAACCAGGGCATGTTGCGCGGTCTGCTCTCAGACAATATCTACGGCTTCTGGGGCATTGTGCTGGGCGAGGTGATCTACACCTTTCCACACGCCTTGATGATTCTGCTGTCGGCGCTGTCCCTGGCGGATGCGAGGCTGTTCGATGCCGCGTCCAGCATGGGTGCGAGTCCGGCGAAAGCCTTTCGCAGCATCACCTGGCCGGCGACGCGCCAGGCCGTGTTCGCCGCGTTCTGCCTGGTGTTCACCCTGACTATCACCGACTTCGGCGTGCCCGTGGTGGTCGGTGGCGATTATCAAGTGCTGGCGCTGGAAGCCTACAAAGCCGTGGTCGGTCAGCAGCAATTCGGTCGTGGTGCGTTGATCGGCATGGTCCTGCTGCTTCCGGCGCTGTTCAGCTTCGGCGTTGATGCGTGGTTGCGTCGACGTCAGGGCGATTCCATGAGCGGCCGTGCCCAAGTCTTCAATCCCGCTCCATCAAAGCTGCGCGATGGCTGCTATCTGGGCATCGTGTTGTTGATCTGCGCGGCGTTGCTGCTGGTGTTCGGCATGGCGATATTTTCTTCGCTGGTCAAGTTCTGGCCGTACAACCTGTCGCTGTCGCTCAACCATTACCAGTTCAACGACACGGCAGGCGGCGGCTGGCTGGCCTATGGCAACAGCGTGAAGATGGCCCTGTGCACGGCGCTGATCGGCAGCGTGCTGATCTTCACCGGCGCGTACCTGATGGAAAAAACCAAGGGCCAGCGTGGACTGAATCTGACACTGCGCATGCTCAGTTTCGTACCGATGGCGGTACCAGGACTGGTGCTGGGCCTGGGTTACGTCTTCTTCTTCAACCTCAGCGGCAACCCGCTGCATGTGCTCTACGGGACCATGACCCTGCTGGTGGTCTGCACCATTGCTCACTATTTGACCACCGCGCAAATGACCGCCACCACCGCGCTGCGTCAACTCGACGCCGAGTTCGAAGCCGCCGCGCTGTCGCTCAAGGCGCCGCTGTACCGGCATTACCTGCGGGTCACCGTGCCGATCTGCCTGCCGGCGCTGCTGGACATCGTGCGCTACCTGTTCGTCTCGGCCATGACCACCGTCTCGGCGGCGATCTTCCTCTACAGCCCCGACACCATCCTCGCGGCGGTGGCGGTGCTGAACATGGACGACGCCGGCAACGTCGGCGGCGCGGCGGCGATGTCGACCCTGATTCTGATCACCTCGGCGGGCGTGTCGCTGCTGCTGGCCTGGGCTTCGCGCGGTTTGCTGCGCCGCTCCCAGGCCTGGCGGCAAACAGCGCCCGGCAATTGATTCGCTGCTCCTAAAACCGAAAGTCCTTCAACTCAAAAACAGGAAAAGATCATGTTCAAGCCCCTGGCCCTGGCCGCTGCTGTTCTCACCGCTTTCAGCCTGAACGCCTTCGCGGCGCCAACCGAGTTGACGGTGTACACCGCCCTCGAAGCCGAGCAACTGAAGACCTACAAAGAAGCCTTCGAAAAGGCCAACCCGGACGTCGAGATCAAGTGGGTGCGCGATTCCACCGGCATCATCACCGCCAAGCTGCTGGCCGAAAAAGCCCGCCCGCAAGCCGACGCCGTCTGGGGCCTGGCCGCTTCGAGCCTGGCGATTCTTGACCAGCAAGGCATGCTGCAAAGCTACGCGCCGAAGGACCTCGGTAAAATCGGCGGCAACTACCGCGATGCCGCCAACCCGCCAGCGTGGGTTGGCATGGACGTCTGGGCCGCGACTATTTGCTTCAACACTGTCGAAGCCGAGAAGCAGGGTTTGACCAAACCGGTGAGCTGGCAAGACCTGACCAAGCCTGAATACAAAGGCAAGATCGTCATGCCCAACCCTGCCTCGTCTGGCACCGGTTTCCTCGATGTCAGCGCCTGGCTGCAAACCTTCGGCGAGAAGCAGGGCTGGGCGTACATGGACGGTCTGCACCAGAACATCGGCCAGTACGTTCACTCCGGTTCCAAGCCTTGCAAACTGGCGGCTGCCGGCGAATTCCCGATCGGTATTTCCTTTGAATACCCAGCCGTTCAGTTGAAGCGCCAGGGCGCGCCGCTGGACATCATCCTGCCGAAAGAAGGCTTGGGCTGGGAGATCGAAGCGACTGCCGTGATCAAAGGCACACCGCATGAAGACGCGGCGAAGAAACTGGCTGACTTCTCGGCAAGCCCGGCGGCAATGGAGCTCTACAAAGAGAACTTCGCTGTACTCGCCCAGCCAGGTATCGCCAAGCCGCAGACCGAATTGCCTGCCGATTATGAGCAGCGTTTGATCAAGAACGACTTTGCCTGGGCCTCCAAGAACCGCGACGAAATCCTCACTGAATGGCGCAAGCGCTATGACGGCAAGTCCGAGAAAGTGGCTGCCAAGTAACTGACACCGATCGTTCCCACGCGGAGCGTGGGAACGATCATTGGGGTAACTTCATGACACAACACAACGACCTGCTGATCGTAGGCGCCGGCATCCTCGGTCTGTCCCACGCTTACGCCGCCGCAAGGCGCGGTCTCAAAGTAACCGTTTTCGAACGCAGCGAAACGTCCTTGGGCGCCTCGGTGCGCAACTTCGGCCAAGCGCTCGTCACCGGCCAGCCACCGGGCCCGATGCTTGAACTGGCCAAGGCCAGCCGAGAGATCTGGGGCCAATGGGCGCAACTCGCCGGCCTGAAACTCAAACGCAACGGTTCGTACCTGTTTGCCCGCACCGAAGCGGAAGAACAGCTGCTGGAGGCGTTTTGCGCCGGCCGCGCCGTGGAGCACGGTTACCGTGTCGAGTTGCTGCGCGGTGCTGCTCTGCGTGATCTGTACGGCGGCCAGTTCAGCCATCACCGGGCCGCACTGCACGGGATGGACGATCAGCAACTGTATTCCCGCGAGGCGATTCCGGAGCTGATCGACTACCTGCGCCGCGAACTCGACGTGACCTTTCATTTTTCGACGCTGGTCCGCGACATCGAACCGGGCTGCTTGCACAGTACCGCCGGCACCTTCAGTGCCGAGCAAATCATCGTGTGCTCCGGCCACGATTATCAGACGTTGCTGGCCGAGCCGATTGCCGCGCTCAACCCGCAAATCTGTCGTCTACAAATGCTACGCGCCCGCCCGCAGATCAACCTCGACCTGCAACATGCGTTGCTCACCGGTTTGAGCTGCGTGCACTACGGCGCCTTTGCCGATCTGCCGGAAGCGGCGGCGGTGCAGGCGCAGATTCTGCGAGACGAGCCGCATCTGCATGACAACGGTATTCACTTGCTGATCAGCCCGACACCCTATGGCGAATTGATCATCGGCGACTCCCACCACTACGGCAGCGATGCCTCGCCGTTCAACGCCGAGCAAGTGGACAACTGGATGATTGAACTGGCCGAGCAGACGCTGGGCTGCAAGGTGCAAGTGCTCGAACGCTGGCAGGGGGTTTATGGCTCACGGGGCCCGGGGCCGTTTTCGTTCCTGCGCCCGATGCCGGGTGTCAGTATTGCTCTGATGCACACCGGTGTCGGCATGAGCGTCGGGCCGGCAATGGCCGAGCGTAACGTCGCGACTTTGCTGGGAGAGCGTTGATGGGCAACCACGAACAGGTGATTGCCGAGGTGTTCGGTCTATATGAACGCTTTGGCGCCAGCGACTACATCGGCGAACCAGTGTCACAGATCGAACACATGTCCCAGGCGGCGCAACGGGCGATGGCCGAAGACTTCGATGATGAAGTGGTGCTGGCCGCGTTCTTTCATGACATCGGACACATCTGCGCAGACGGTGCCGAGAACATGGGCGGCTTCGGCGTGGTCAGCCACGAGCGCCTGGGCGCTGACTACTTGCGCCGCGCCGGTTTCAGCGAACGCATGGCGCGACTGGTGGAGTACCACGTGCAGGCCAAGCGTTATCTGACGTTGAAGGAGCCTGGGTACTACGCGCGATTGAGCGAAGCCAGCCGCCGCACGTTGGAGTATCAGGGCGGCGTGATGGCGCCTGCCGAGGCTGAAGCCTTCGAGCGTGATCCGTTGTGCGATGTCAGTTTGCGCATGCGCCAGTGGGATGAGCTGGCGAAGGAGAGTGGGGTGCCGGTGATTGATCTTGAGGTGTTGAAGACTAAAGCCTCGGTGCTGCTAGCCAAGAGCAAGTTTCCTTCAACAGAGACACTCCTTGCTGCGGGTGTTTAGCGAAAATCCCTACTGGCTGCGGCGAAGTTGCGCCATGGCTATGAGGTTTTCGAGCCGCTAGTGTTTGAGCTTCTTTTATTGCCAAGGAATGCTCATGCGCTATTTGAAAGTCACCGTTCAGGACCGGGTCGGCAACGGTCGAGCCGACTCGGTTTTGCTGCAGTTCTATGAAACAGCTTGCACGCCTGGCGACGATGTCCTGATCAACAAGGCCTTCGCCCTGGATTTCGATGCCGATGGCAAAGTCGATTACAAAATGGGCGACGTCACAAACGACGGTAAAGAGAACAGCGTGGACCAGCGCCTGCTGAAGACCTTCGCCAATGCCTGCCTCAGGCTTGACTGGTTCAATCCCGGCGCTTCGACGAAACGGTATCTGAAGATCTTCGCTGAAGATTTCGCAGGGGATGGCAGTTCGGATACCGTACGTTTGCACTTTCACGAAGGGACTGGAAAACCGACGGACAAGACCCTGGCTTACACCGCGTCTGCCTACGACACCGATAACAACGGCACCCTCGACTGGTCGATTCACTTCGATGTGGATAACGATGGCGACGTGGATGCTGTAGACCGTGAACTGGTGTCGTTGCTGAGTGGTACCTACCTCAAGTTCAAATGGAAGTAAGCCCCCGGGCGCGTTACTTGAAAGTGATTGCGCAGGACCTGACGGGTCAAGGGCAGGCCGGAACCATGCTTTACCGGTTTTTCCAGAACGATCGCTGGTTGCGTGAAGCCACGGACACGGAGCGCCGATGGCTCAGTAACTTCGGCAAGACGTACTTGAAATGTACCTGGTTCAACGTGGGGGATGGTGAGGAGCGACATCTGCGGATTTTCGCGGATAACCGCTCTGGTGACGGCACTCCGGAAACCGTGAGGCTGCACTTCCATGACGGGGAAAAGATTGCGTATAAGGCGGCCGTTCACGACTTGGATAACGACGGGGCGTATGAGGTGGTGTTGAGTTCTGACGTGGACAACGATGGCCGGGGGAATCGCACGGATCGAAGACGGGTCAGTTCGTTGGTGCGCGAGTTTTTGAAGGTTGGCTGGTGGTGATCGAAGCTTGAGATCGAGTCGTGGCCTTCGCGAGCAGGCTCGCTCCCACAGGGATATGCATCGTGCACAAATCCAATGTGGGAGCGAGCCGGCTCCGGGCGGCGTTCCGACGATGGGGCAAGTGCAATCAACGCAAGGCTCCAGGCTTTACAACTGCTGCGCCAACACCTCAATCTGCTCCTGCCTTTCCGCCTGATTCAACTTCGCCTGCGAATTCAGCGACGACCACTGCGGATGCGCCCGAGCCTTGTTCAGGGCTTCAGGCAGCTTGCCTTCGCGCCAGGTCTTGTCCTGCGGTGTGGCGACCTGAATGCTGTCCATTGCCGCGTGCCCGCGCGCATTCAGCGCCTGTAGAAGTTGGCGCTGACGTAATGCCAACAACCTCAGCACGCTGTCATCAATGGTCAGTTCTCGTTGGCCTTTGATCTTGCCCATTAATCGACTGCCATAGCTGCGTGCGGTTTGCAGTGCGCCGCCGGCAATCGCGCCGGCAAGTGCTGCCGCACCCAGGGTCAGGCCGCCCACCAGCAAGTCGACCCCGGCCCCGGCTGCCGCGCCGGCAGCGATCCCGCTGCCGACCCGTACACCAAGCTGCTTCAAGGTTTCCGGGTTGAACAGATCATCACCCCAGCGGCCATCGAGCAGCGGCAGATCACTGGTCGCGGCATCTTGCGGGCGAAACGCGTACAGCTTGAGCAGCGCTTCAACGCAACGTTGTTCCCGTTGGCGCACGGCTTTGTGCAGTTCGCTGATGGCGTGCTGTTCCTGCGCAGCTTCGCTGGCCACGCTGCGTCGGCAGGCGGCGCAATCAATCAGCAACTCGGCAATCAGCCGCACCGCGCTTTGCTGGCGGGCCAGGCGCTGAGCCTGTTGATCGGCGATCAAACGCTCAAGCTGTTCACGGGAATTTTCCAGCAACAAAGCGAGGCTTTCATAGAGGCGACGTTCGCCATCTTCCGGCGGCGCGACGCTGTCGAAGCGCACCAGTGCATGCAGGCCCAGACGCGCCAACGCTTCACGCCAATCCGGCTCGCGGTGGTTGGCGCTGCTGACGAAATTAAGCACCGGCAGCAGCGGCTTGCCGCAACTGGCCAGCACTTCCAATTCATCGCGGTACTTGGCCAGCACGGGTTCGCGGGCATCGATCACGTAGAGGCCGGCGTCGCAGGTGAGCAGTTGCCGCAACACTTTGGCTTCCTGCTCAAAGCGTTGCCGGGCTTCAGTGCCCTCAAGGAACCTGGCCAGGCGGGCCGGGCCGTCGAGGCGCTCGCCCGGACGTTCCAGGCGTTCGAGGTAGTCGAGCAGGGCGATGGCGTCTTCGAGGCCGGGTGTGTCAAAGAGGTCGAGCAACGGCTCGCCATCCACCGACAATCGCGCGCCTTCGACGTGGCGGGTGGTGCTGGGGCGATGGGACACTTCGCCGAAACCGACATCACGGGTCAACGTGCGCAGCAATGAGGTTTTGCCGACGTTGGTGTGGCCGACCACGGCCAGCTTCAACGGTGCCTTCCAGGCATTAGTCATGACCGCTCTCCAGCCAGTTCAGCGGCGCACAATCGGCGAACGGCAGCTCCAGGTTTTGCAACGCTATATGCCAGTCGCCCAACCGTTCGGCATCCAGCGCTTCGCCGGGTGGTGCTTGCAGCAGCCAGACGCGGGTGGCCGCTGCATTGCGCGCCAGTTCGGCGATCAGCGCGAGGCTGCCACGGTCCGGTGAGCGACGGGGGTCGCAAGCGATGACCAGGCGCGCGGGTGGAAAGCGGGTCAACTGTTCGAGGAGTCGATTGCGCGATTCACGGCTGTCGAGAACGCCGGCGTTGCTCACGGTTTTCGGCAGTTGCGGCGGCCACGGACGTTGGTCATCCAGTTCGACGGCGACCAGCAGCGCTCCGTCGCTTTGCTGATCAGTGACACCGCGTTCCACACGATGCAGCTCCTGCGGCGCAGCATCACTGATGCCGAGGCGTTCACTGGTGGGCATCAATCGTTCGCGCAGTTGCGCATAGCCGGGCAGGTTCAGATCCAGATGCAGTTTCGCCTGGCCGGTTTTCCAACGCCATCGGCAAAACAGCATCAGCAGCAGACGCGGCAGTACCCCGTAGATCAGCAGGACACCCACCAGCCATGCAGCCCAGGCCTGTCGGGCACTTTCGATGTTGAGCGCGGCATCGCCGCTGGCGCGGATCATCTCCACGGTGGGCACACTGAAGCCGAGCAGGGCTGGCAGCGCGCCGAGGGCCTGAGTCATGGCGACGAAGGTGTCAGCGCTCAGAATGGTGGTTTCCCAGACGAAGCCGTAACGCCGGGTGGCCATCAACGTCAGCAGAATCGCCAGGGCGCTGAGCATCACCAGCAGCCACAGGCCGTTGACCAGCGTGCCGATGGCCCAGCGATTGAGTTTCTGTCGTTGCAACAACAGCAGCAGCGCCGGGGCCAGTTGCGCGGCTTTGGCATCGCGGGCGAGTTTTTCGCTGAGCCACAACCATAAGCGCCCGAGGGTGGCGCCCTGTTCGCCGGCGAGGACCAGGCCCAACGCCCAGCTCAGCAACAGAATGAGGTTCAGCCCGAGCAGGCTGCCCAAGGCCCAGAATACGTTCACCGGGAACTGTCCGTCGCCCATCGCGGCAAAGGCCAGACCGGCGCCGCTGACCACGGCCAGCACCGCCATCACGAGCAGCGCCAAACGCGCGCCTTGTAACCAATGCTGGAGGGCGTTGGCCAAACCATCGCGTTCGGCCAGCCACACGGCCCGACGTTGAATCCGCGTCGGCAGGTCACCGCCGGCGCTGCGGGCCAGCCGGTTGGCTTCCAGATCTTCCAGGGGACCGGCGTGCTCTTCACGCAGGCGCACGGTTTCGGTCAGCCAGAGGTTTTGCAATCCAGTCAGTTCAGTCACGCGCCATCCCGTCGCTCCATTGAGCTGTGAGCATAACCGCTGTGGCGCTTATCGGGGTACGGATGGCTCTGGTATCCTCGTCGGCATGACTAAATCACTCCCCCTCAGCCTGATCGCAGCCCTCGGTGAAAACCGTGTGATCGGCGTCGACAACAGCATGCCCTGGCACTTGCCGGGGGATTTCAAATACTTCAAGGCTACCACCCTTGGCAAGCCGATCATCATGGGTCGCAAGACCTGGGATTCCCTCGGGCGACCGCTGCCGGGCCGGTTGAACATCGTGGTCAGCCGTCAGGTGGGCCTGATGCTGGAAGGCGCGGAAGTCTATCCGTCGCTGGAAGCAGCCGTGGTTCGCGCCGAAGCCTGGGCGAAGGAGCAGGGCGTGGATGAGCTGATGCTGATTGGCGGCGCGCAGTTGTATGCGCAGGGGATGGCTCAGGCGGATCGGTTGTACCTGACGCGCGTGGCGCTGAGCCCGGAAGGGGATGCTTGGTTTCCGGAGTTTGATTTGAACCAGTGGAAACTGGTGTCGAATGTGCCGAATCCGGCTGAAGGCGATAAGCCGGCGTACAATTTCGAAGTCTGGGAAAAAGCCTAAAAGCTTCGCCAGCAGGCTGGCTCCCATTGTGAGTTTGAGGTGAAACACGGATTGTGTAATCACCCAAATCCCCTGTGGGAGCCAGCCTGCTGGCGATGAGGCCAGATCAGACGCTAAAGAATTTAAGCGTGAGCCAACTCCGCATGCTCATCCGCACCCAGAAGTTCTTTATCCGTCTGCTGCATGATCTGGCTGGTAATCGCCCCGGCCGTCATCGAACCACTGACGTTCAGCGCCGTACGCCCCATATCAATCAGCGGCTCGACCGAAATCAGCAACGCCACCAGTGACACCGGCAGCCCCATGGCCGGCAGTACGATCAACGCGGCAAACGTTGCGCCACCGCCCACACCCGCCACACCGGCCGAGCTCAGCGTCACAATCGCCACCAGCGTCGCAATCCACAGCGGGTCCATCGGGTTAATGCCCACGGTCGGAGCCACCATCACCGCCAACATCGCCGGATACAAACCGGCACAACCGTTCTGGCCAATGGTCGCGCCGAACGACGCGGCGAAACTCGCGATGGACTGAGGGATGCCCAAACGGCTGGTCTGCGCTTCGATACTCAACGGAATCGTCGCCGCGCTAGAACGACTGGTGAAGGCAAACGTCAGCACCGGCCAGACCTTACGGAAGAAGCGCAGCGGATTGATCCCGGCAGCCGACACCAACACGCCATGAACCACAAACATCAGGCCAAGACCGAGGTAGGACACCACCACGAAACTGCCGAGTTTGATGATGTCTTGCAGGTTGGAGCCCGCGACCACTTTGGTCATCAGTGCCAGTACGCCATACGGGGTCAGCTTCATCACCAGACGCACCAGACGCATCACCCAGGCTTGCAGGGTGTCGATGGCGTTGATCACTTTCTGACCTTTCTCGACGTCATCCTTCAGCAATTGCAAGGCAGCGACCCCGAGGAACGCAGCAAAAATCACCACGCTGATGATCGAGGTCGGCTTGGCGCGAGCCAGATCGGCAAACGGGTTTTGCGGAATGAACGAGAGCAGCAGCTGCGGCACGTTCAGGTCGGCGACCTTGCCGGCGTAATCAGACTGAATGGTTTGCAGGCGCGCCAGTTCCTGGGTGCCGGCCACCAGGCCTTCAGCGGTCAAGCCAAACAGGTTGGTCAAACCGATGCCGATCAACGCCGCCAGGGTGGTGGTGAACAGCAGTGTGCCGATGGTCAGGAAGCTGATTTTTCCCAAGGACGATGCGTTGTGTAGTCGGGCCACGGCGCTGAGGATCGAGGCGAACACCAGCGGGATCACGATCATTTGCAGCAACTGCACGTAACCGTTGCCCACCAGATCAAACCAGCTGATCGAGGCTTTCAATACCGGATTGCCGGTGCCATAAACGGTGTGCAGCGCCACACCAAACACTACGCCCAGCACCAGCGCGAGCAGGACTTTTTTCGCCAGGCTCCATGTGGTGTGGCGGGTTTTTGCCAGGCCAAACAGCAGGGCAAGGAACACCAGCAGATTGAGGATCAGCGGCAGATTCATAAAAACTCCGATCAGACATGTGCCAGCTACCTTCTGGGGCAGCCGCGAGCCGGCAAGCCTAACAGCTTGATATCTAATGAATTAATATCAAAAACAGAGGATGTCTGTCGTTTTTGGAATAAGCCGGTGTCGCTGTCAGGGATGCGGCTGGCGCGATAGGTACGGTAGCGGTCGCTGGCAGGCGAGGCTTGTCACACTGATTTGTTAGCGTGGATGTCATTCACATTCAGGGACTTTTAATAAGGAGAAACATGTCGATGAAATTCGCACCGAAATTACTGGCTGCAGCACTTTGCCTGGGTCTTGCCGGCCAGGCATTCGCCACCGACTTGAAACACTGGCCGGCCGATCAGGCCAAGGCGCTGGACGCGATGATTGCCGCCAACGCCAACAAAGGTAACTACGCGGTGTTCGACATGGACAACACCAGTTACCGCTACGACCTGGAAGAGTCGTTGCTGCCGTTCATGGAAAACAAGGGCCTGATCACCCGCGAGAAGCTCGACCCCTCCTTGAAACTGATTCCGTTCAAAGACACCGCCGACCACAAGGAAAGCCTGTTCAGTTACTACTACCGCCTCTGCGAACTCGACGACATGGTGTGCTACCCATGGGTCGCCCAAGTGTTTTCCGGCTTCACGCTCAAGGAGCTCAAAGGTTATGTCGACGAGTTGATGGCGTCAGGCAAACCGGTACCGGCCACTTATTACGAAGGCGACGTGGTCAAAAAACTCGACGTCAACCCGCCGAAAGTCTTCACCGGCCAGACCGAGCTGTACAACAAACTGATGGAGAACGGCATCGAGGTCTACGTGATGACCGCCGCCTCCGAAGAACTGGTGCGTATGGTCGCCTCCGATCCTAAGTACGGCTACAACGTCAAACCGCAGAACGTCATCGGCGTGAGCCTGTTGCTCAAGGACCCGAAGTCCGGCGAGCTGACCACCGCGCGCAAACAGATCACCGCGGGCAAGTATGACGAGAAGGCTAACCTTGGCCTCGAACTGACCCCGTACCTGTGGACCCCGGCGACCTGGATGGCTGGTAAACAGGCGGCGATCCTGACCTACATCGATCAGTGGAAAAAGCCGGTGCTGGTCGGCGGCGACACCCCGAGCAGCGACGGCTACATGCTGTTCCACAGCGTCGACGTGAAAAAGGGCGGCATCCACTTGTGGGTTAACCGCAAAGACAAATACATGACCCAGATTAACGGCATGATGGCCAAGAACGCTGCGGCCCAGGCCCAGGAAGGGCTGGAAGTTACGGCGGACAAGAACTGGGTGATCGTGAAGCCGGAAGAAATCCAGTAAACACCAAAAATCCAAATGTGGGAGCGAGCCTGCTCGCGAATGCGGTGTGTCATTCAGCATTGATGTTGACTGACCCTGCGCCATCGCGAGCAGGCTCGCTCCCACAGTTGATCTCCAGTGTTTGGGGGATTATGGTCAAAAAAATGCCCCGCACTTGGCGGGGCATTTTTATTTCTGCGATTGACGCTTACAGCCCGTCGAGCATCGCCTTGTTACGCACGGCACCCTTGTCGGCGCTGGTCGCCAGCAGGGCGTAGGCTTTCAGTGCGGTGGTCACCTTGCGTGGACGTTTTTCCACAGGCTTCCAGCCTTTCTGATCCTGCTCGGCACGACGCCCAGCCATTTCTTCGTCGCTGATCAACAGGTTGATCGAGCGGTTCGGAATGTCGATCAGCACTTTGTCGCCGTCCTGCACCAGGCCAATTGCGCCGCCGGCAGCTGCTTCTGGCGAAGCGTGGCCGATGGACAGGCCCGAGGTGCCGCCAGAGAAGCGGCCGTCGGTGAGCAGGGCGCAGGCTTTGCCCAGGCCTTTGGATTTCAGGTAGGACGTCGGGTACAGCATTTCCTGCATGCCCGGGCCGCCTTTCGGGCCTTCGTAACGGATGATCACGATGT
The DNA here is from genome assembly GCF_056400445.1 of Pseudomonas sp. P5_B2. Lineage (NCBI taxonomy): Bacteria > Pseudomonadati > Pseudomonadota > Gammaproteobacteria > Pseudomonadales > Pseudomonadaceae > Pseudomonas > Pseudomonas sp. P5_B2. The sequence continues at coordinate 43,821 of NZ_JBFULH010000005.1, forward strand.
CGCCGGCCTTCACTTCGTCGGCAAGGATGCCGCGCACGGCGCTGTCCTGGCTTTCGAAGATCTTCGCGTTGCCTTCGAAGATGTGGATCGATTCGTCGACGCCAGCGGTTTTCACCACACAGCCGTCCAGCGCGATGTTGCCGTACAGAACGGCCAGGCCGCCTTCTTTCGAATAAGCGTGCTCGACACTGCGGATGCAGCCGTTTTCACGGTCGTCGTCCAGGGTTTCATAGCGAGTCGACTGGCTGAACGCGGTTTGCGTCGGAATGCCTGCCGGCCCAGCCTTGAAGAAGTGATGCACGGCTTCGTCGTCAGTCTGGGTGATGTCCCACTTGGCGATGCCTTCGGCCAGGGTCTTGCTGTGCACGGTCGGCAGGTCGGTGTGCAGCAGGCCGCCACGGGCCAGCGAGCCGAGGATGCTGAAGATCCCGCCGGCGCGGTGCACGTCTTCCATGTGGTACTTCTGAATGTTCGGCGCGACTTTGCACAGTTGCGGAACGTGACGGGACAGACGGTCGATGTCGCGCAGGTCGAAATCGATCTCGGCTTCCTGGGCCGCAGCCAGCAAGTGCAGGATGGTGTTTGTGGAGCCGCCCATGGCGATGTCCAGCGTCATGGCGTTTTCGAACGCCTTGAAGTTGGCAATGTTGCGCGGCAGTACCGACTCGTCGTTCTCGCCGTAGTAACGCTTGCACAGCTCGACGATGGTGCGGCCGGCTTGCAGGAACAATTGCTCGCGGTCGCTATGGGTGGCCAGGGTCGAACCGTTACCCGGCAATGCCAGGCCCAGGGCTTCGACCAGGCAGTTCATTGAGTTAGCGGTGAACATGCCAGAGCACGAACCGCATGTCGGGCACGCACTGCGCTCGTACTCAGCGACTTTCTCGTCAGAAGCGCTGGAGTCGGCGGCGATGACCATGGCGTCGACGAGGTCGAGACCGTGGCTGGCCAGTTTGGTCTTGCCGGCTTCCATCGGGCCGCCGGAGACGAAGATCACCGGAATGTTCAGGCGCAGAGCGGCCATCAACATGCCAGGGGTGATCTTGTCGCAGTTGGAGATGCAGACGATGGCATCGGCGCAGTGGGCGTTGACCATGTACTCGACGGAGTCGGCGATGATCTCGCGACTCGGTAGTGAATACAGCATGCCGTCGTGGCCCATGGCAATGCCGTCATCCACGGCGATGGTGTTGAATTCTTTGGCGACACCGCCAGCGCGTTCGATTTCGCGGGCGACCAGTTGGCCCAGGTCCTTGAGGTGGACGTGGCCCGGTACGAACTGGGTGAACGAGTTGGCAATGGCGATGATCGGCTTTTTGAAGTCGTCATCTTTCATCCCCGTGGCGCGCCACAATGCGCGGGCACCGGCCATGTTGCGGCCGTGGGTGGATGTTTTCGAGCGGTAATCAGGCATGAAGCACTCCGGGCGGCTAATCAGGTATCAAAAGGGAAGTGAGCTTCTATTGACGTCTGGAACACTCAGAAATGGCCGTGTGTCCGGAAGTTGCCGATAACTTTGCGGGATCGCCGCGCGCTTCAGCTTGAGCTCATAAACCCGCCGGGGGATGACTGGCGATGAATGTCGCGATTCTACACGGCTGGCGTCAGGAGGGAATGCCGGGAAGCGTTGATCCGGTACAGACGGAGCAGGCGAGATGACGACTGGCAGGTGTCAATCCACCTTCAGCGCCAGATGGCGCCGTGTGATCACGCCATTCAAGCCAAGACCCACGGCACTCAAGGATAGGAAGCACAAGGCAAGCGCCGTGGTCAGGTCGTCGTGCGCGAGATTGATCACCACGCTGATCACGCCACCGCACAGGAAAATCAGCACGCCGCCGACCGAGGTCGATGTTCCGGCGTTCTGTGGGTAGAGAGTCATGGCTTTGGAATTGGCGATAGGCCTGGCAATGGTGGTGCCTGCCGTGCAAATCAGCATGGGGATCAGCACCGCGACAGCAGAAAGACCGAATTGCTCTGCCAACCACAGCATGACCAGGCCTGATAAGGCGATCAGCCCCAAACCAATCACAATCTGTGTGTTGGCCTGCAAGCACCGATGCAGGGCGCTGGCGATGATCCCCCCAATCACGTAGGCCACGCCATACAACAATAGTGCCCAGGCAAATTCGTAGGGGGAAAGCCCCAGACGCTCTATGAAAATGATCGGTGAAACGACGATGAACGAAAAATGGCAGGCAAAGGCCAAGGCTGAAATGAGCCAATAACCCATGAAGCGCAGATCCGAACACACCCGCCAATAAGCGCTGAAAAAATGTCCTTGCGATGCCGTATGACGTTTCGAGTTGTCCTTGAGCAGAAAAAAAACCTTAAGCCAGACAATGACAGCCAGTGTGATAAACACATAAAAGCTGCCTTGCCAGCCAAATTGCAACTGCAACCAGGTCCCCAGCAGGGGCGAAATAGAAATGAACACCCCGCCGCCCGTCACCATCCAGATGCGGATACGTTCCTGTTCTTTGCCGACGAACAAATCCTGAACCAGTGCCTGCGACAATACGAAAGACCCGCATCCCACCGCCTGGATCACGCGAAAGAACAGAAACCAGCTGTATTCGCTGGAAACCAGGCAACCCACCGCACCAAACACCGCTATGGCGATGCCTGCCAGCAGCAGCCTCTTGCGCCCCCAGCTGTCCGACAATGGCCCGACCAGCACCACAGCCATTGCCAGACCGATGGCGAACACGCTGACAGACAGGGCAATTGCGGACGCCGAGGTCTGAAAGTAGTCAGCCAGATCGGGAAAGGATGGCAGCACCACATCGAGGGGGAAAACACCCAAGAGCGTCATGGTCATCAACAGAATGACCATGACCCGAGGTTTATTGCTGTGGGTTGCATCGTGTCCTTCATTCATCAAAAAATCCTGCCTTGGTGAAGAGTTGCCGGTTGGTGGGCAGATCGAAGAACCCTGCTTTATTCAAGGCGCTCAGCGTGGCGCTGGCACCGGAGCGGGCGCGTTGCATGCAGGCTTGCGTCTCGGACAGCCCTTGGATGATTTCTGCGCAGGCTGTCTCCCTGAGGCCGACACTGCGAAAGCTTGCCCTCAACCAACGCTCATCGACCTCAAAGAAGACCCGAATGATCTCCGGCAGCAGTCCGGCGCAGAACAGGCGTTGGGCGCTGTTCAGGTGCAGCCAAAGATGATGAAAAACCTCGGAAAAATAGCGACTGTGTCGCGCCTCGTCGGTGAGGTGGTCCCTGAGCATTTCCTGAACGCCGCGCACCAAAGCGTCTCGACAGATTTCGAGCAAATCCTTGGCAATGATCGTCTCGGAGACGAAGCCGATGAGGAACCAGGCCAGTGGCTTGTGCCTGTCGGGCGTAGGGTCGAGCAGGGCGTTCAGTCGGGTGATTCGCTGCGGCATGACCGGCCGATCGACCATGCCGTAGTGAGCGGCAATCTGCTCGGCGAGGCTATTGGAAAACAGCGCGTGATACCCCTCGTCGGTGTACAACTGCAGCGCGGCCTTTTTCATCCGTTGGGGAATGCACACGCCGAGTTCGCCATGGACGATGGTTTCGACAGACCGGTTGACGATGCGGTGTTCGAGCAAGGTGGTGTAGTCGAGGAAATACACCAGATGATTGGCCGACAGGCGATGAGCGATTTCCCGGCCGGCTTCCTTGACTGCCGGATGATTCAGATACGGCAGGAAGGCTGGCGGAAACCAGTGCCGGGTTTCCAGTTGCTGTTCAACATCCGGCGCTAATAAATAGGTGTGCTTGCTGGTTCGCACGGTCGCCCGGCTATTCCAGTCACCGAGGGTGAAACGCTCGGCCCATCCGTCGGGATGCGATACCTGGTCAATAAGTGAGCCGGTCATGGTCGTAAGTCTTGAGGGCTCAGCAGCGCTTTGAGCTCCTTGCACATCACGTCGCCGTTGCTCTTGCCGCAACCGACAAAAAACAAAGGCTGTTCTGCGCTGTCATTAAGGCCCAGCAGCGTTTCGACCTGATCGTCCGTTAGCGCTCCGGTCAGCCAGGTATTCAATCCCAGTGCGGTGGCCACCAACTGGAAGGTCTGGGAAATATGCCCGGCTTCAACGTAGGCCATCCGATAGGCGCGAGAGTGTTCATATTTCCACCACAGCTTGTCGAATCGACTGGTGATGAACAGGCCCACCGGCAGGTTATTAATGAAGTGTTGCCCGCACAGCAGTTGCCCCAACGGCCTGCTGGGCAGTGGATTGACGAAGCTCAACGCATGCTCGGTGGGATGGTAGGCATAGAGCCCGGGTTCCAGGCCGCTGACATTTTGTACAAACAGGAACCCTTCACAGGCGTTCAGCCCGCCCCCGGATGGACTGGTACGCCGGGCGCCAAGTCCTTCAGCGATGCTTTCATCGACGTCATCTTCCCGTTCGCGCAAGTAGCCCAGGGACAAGTAGAGCAGTGCGCTGACCTCTTCAGGTGAGAGGGAATTACCTGTGAAGGTTCGACAGGTTTTTCGGTCAATCAGGGTGTTTGCCAGAGAGCCTTCCGGTAGGCATGCAGGTTTCGGCAGCCAAATCAGCTCGCCTGCCAGGCGTTCCGCGAGTCGGGTGTCCGGGGTCGGTGTGGCCAGGACTTCGCTGCAATGGTTCAGATACTCTCTGGACCATTCATGAATGTCTTGTGGGGTATGTTGGCAGGGAATGTTTTTGGTGCCGATATGAAATATCTTCGACAGGTCATCCC
>NZ_JBFULH010000006.1:0-48373 GCF_056400445.1 Pseudomonas sp. P5_B2
GCTTTAGCGAGGACTTCGTCCTCSAACGCAGCCTCGCRGGCTCGGCAGCTGCTACAACAAACCCCCAATCAATCCTCTRTTTCAATCCTCTGCAAAAATTCCACCGGATCTGCGCCGCGAYTCCTGATTCACCCCTGTAGCAGCTGCCGAGCCTGCGAGGCTGCGTCCGGCTGCGCAGCAGTCGTCAAGCTTTAGCGAGGACTTCGTCCTCSAACGCAGCCTCGCGGGCTCGGCAGCTGCTACAACAAACCCCCAATCAATCCTCTATTTCAATCCTCTGCAAAAGTTGGAAGGCTTCTTGCAGTAGCCGCTTTGCGCTTGCTTCAGGCGTCAAAAGTTTGCTTTAAAGGAACGGGGAAAACCGGTGGATCGCTCTCAGTTATTCAACAACGCCCGCACAAACGTTGCCGACTTGAGTCGAGGCAATCTGGGTGTGCCGTTGTTGCTGCTGGTCATGCTGGCCATGATGATGCTGCCGGTGCCGCCGTTCCTGCTCGACGTGTTCTTCACGTTCAACATTGCGCTGTCTATCGTCGTGTTGCTAGTTTGCGTCTATGCCTTGCGGCCACTGGATTTTGCGGTGTTTCCGACCATCCTGCTGGTGGCGACGCTGTTGCGACTGGCGCTGAACGTCGCTTCCACGCGGGTGGTGATGCTTCACGGACAGGACGGGCACGCCGCCGCCGGCAAGGTTATCCAAGCCTTCGGTGAGGTGGTGATAGGCGGTAACTATGTCGTCGGTATCGTGGTCTTCGCGATTTTGATGATCATCAACTTCGTCGTGGTGACCAAGGGTGCCGGGCGGATTTCCGAGGTGAGCGCGCGTTTCACCCTCGATGCGATGCCCGGCAAGCAAATGGCAATCGACGCCGATTTGAACGCAGGCCTGATCGATCAGAACCAGGCCAAACTGCGCCGGATGGAAGTCGCCCAGGAAGCCGAGTTCTACGGTTCCATGGACGGTGCCAGCAAATTTGTGCGCGGCGACGCCATTGCCGGCCTGTTGATTTTGTTCATCAACCTGATTGGCGGCATGGCGGTCGGTATCTTCCAGCACAACATGGGCTTCGCCGACGCCGGCAAGGTTTACGCGCTGCTGACGATCGGTGACGGTTTGGTGGCGCAATTGCCATCGCTGCTGTTGTCCACCGCGGCGGCGATCATGGTGACCCGTGCTTCCGGTTCGGAAGACATGGGCAAGCAAATCAACCGTCAGATGTTCGCTTCGCCCAAAGCACTGGCCGTCGCAGCAGGTTTGATGGCGGTGATGGGTCTGGTCCCGGGCATGCCACACTTCTCGTTCCTGAGCATGGCGGCCGTCGCGGCCGGTGGTGCGTACCTGTTCTGGAAGAAGCAGAACGGGGTCAAGGTCCAGGCCGAGCAAGAGGTTAAGCGTCAACAGGAACTGCTGCCTTCGCCGGCTCGTGCCATGGAGACCAAAGAACTTGGCTGGGACGACGTCACGCCAATCGACATGATTGGCCTGGAAGTCGGCTATCGCCTGATTCCGCTGGTGGACCGCAATCAGGGCGGTCAACTGCTGGCGCGGATCAAGGGCGTGCGCAAGAAGCTGTCCCAGGACCTGGGCTTCTTGATGCCGACCGTGCATATCCGTGACAACCTTGACTTGGCACCCAGTGCCTATCGCCTGACCTTGATGGGGGTGATTCTGGCTGAGGCGGAGATTTACCCGGATCGCGAACTGGCGATCAACCCGGGACAGGTCTACGGCACGCTTAATGGCATAACCGCCAAAGATCCGGCTTTTGGGTTGGAAGCGGTCTGGATCGAAATCAGTCAGCGCGCCCAGGCGCAATCCCTCGGTTACACCGTGGTCGATGCCAGTACGGTCGTGGCCACTCACTTGAACCAGATTCTATACAAACACTCCAGCGAGCTGATTGGTCACGAAGAAGTCCAGCAACTCATGCAATTGCTGGCCAAAAGCTCACCTAAATTGGCTGAGGAGTTGGTGCCGGGCGTGGTTTCGCTGTCGCAGTTGCTCAAGGTGTTGCAGGCGCTGCTGGCCGAACAGGTGCCTGTGCGGGACATTCGCAGCATCGCCGAGGCAATCGCCAACAATGCCGCCAAGAGTCAAGATACTGCCGCACTGGTGGCCGCTGTGCGCGTCGGCGTATCCCGCGCAATCGTCCAAAGCATTGTAGGTACTGACTCTGAGCTACCAGTGATTACTCTGGAGCCAAGGTTGGAACAGATATTGCTCAATAGTCTGCAGAAGGCCGGACAAGGCTCGGAAGAGGGCGTTCTGCTGGAGCCAAGCATGGCTGAGAAATTGCAACGTTCGTTGATCGATGCCGCGCAGCGTCAGGAAATGCAAGGTCAACCGGTGATTCTGCTGGTGGCCGGTCCGGTTCGTGCCATGTTGTCGCGATTTGGCCGGCTGGCAGTCCCGGGGTTGCATGTGTTGGCTTATCAGGAAATTCCTGACAACAAGCAAGTGACCATCGTTGCGACTGTAGGGCCCAACGGCTGAGGTAGTGGTGTATGCAAGTTAAGCGTTTTTTTGCCGCCGATATGCGTCAGGCCATGAAACTGGTTCGTGAAGAACTGGGCGCTGATGCCGCCATTATTGGCAATCGCCGGATCGCCGGTGGTGTCGAGTTGACGGCTGCGCTGGATTACAAATTGTCGGCGCTGGCCCCACGTGTTCCGAACATGGAACTCGAGGAAGAGCTGCGCAAGACTCAGTCGCGCATCGTGACTGCCCAGGCCGAGTTGAGCCTGCGTGGCGACGGCGAAACCGAAGGTGACAAGACCAACAATCGCCAGTTGTTCGCCGGCCTGCCACTCACCGCCGCCGAGCCGCTGATCGAACCGACCTACGCCGAACCGCGTCCCGCAGCACCCGCCCCGGCACCTGTCGCCGGTGGCGTTGACCCACGTGCATTCGACTCGATGCGTTTTGAGCTCAACAGCCTGCGCGAACTGATGGAAGTGCAACTCGGTTCGCTGGCCTGGAATCAGCTGCAAGGCAGCCGTCCGGCCCAGGCCAACCTTTGGCGTCGCCTGCAACGCGTCGGCCTGTCCGGCCCGTTGTCCCGCGATTTGTTGGCTATGATTCCTGACATTGATGAGCCCCGTCAGGCTTGGCGCATGTTGCTGGCGCACCTGGCGCAGAAGATCGTCACACCGGAAGTCGAGCCGCTGGAAGAGGGTGGTGTGATCGCCATGGTCGGTCCTGCCGGCATGGGCAAGACCACCACCCTGGCCAAGCTCGCCGCCCGTTACGTGCTCAAGTATGGCGCGCAGAACATCGCGCTGGTGAGCATGGACAGCTTTCGCATTGGCGCACAGGAGCAGCTAAGGACGCTCGGGCGCATTCTCAATGTGTCGGTGATCCACCTCAATCCGGGTCAGTCGCTGGTTCAGGCACTGGAACCGTTGCTGCGCAAACGCGTGGTATTGATTGATACAGCGGGCCTTCAGGCCAGCGATCCGGCACTGCGTATGCAACTCGAAAGTCTGGCCGGGCGTGGCATCAAATCCAAAAATTATCTGGTGTTGGCAACCACTAGCCAGAAACAGGTTCTAACGGCTGCTTATCACAGTTACAAGCGTTGCGGGCTCGCTGGCTGCATCCTGACTAAACTGGATGAAACGGCAAGTCTGGGCGAGGTGTTAAGCCTGGCGATCAGTCACGAATTACCGGTGGCTTACCTGACTGACGGCCCGCGGATTCCGGATGATTTGCATCTGCCGCGTCGTCATCAGTTGGTCAGCCGCGCCGTCAGCGTGCAAATGCAGGAAGAGCCCAGCGAAGAAGCCATGGCTGATATGTTTGCTGATATTTACCACAGCCCGACCAAACAGGTCGGCTAAGGTAGTAATGAACAGTTTTTGTACCTACATCGATGGCCTGCCATGCATTGTTCCTTTAGCGAACGCGCAGCCAGTAATGTGGCCTCCGTCTATGCAAGACAAGGTAAAGAAATAACATGGGCAGCATGCATCCCGTACAGGTGATCGCGGTGACCGGCGGCAAAGGTGGCGTCGGCAAGACTAACGTGTCAGTGAATTTGTCACTGGCCCTGGCCGAGCTCGGCCGTCGCGTCTTGTTGTTGGACGCTGACCTGGGTCTGGCGAATGTCGACGTCCTGTTGGGACTGACACCCAAACGGACCCTGGCCGACGTGATCGAAGGCCGCTGTGAGCTGCGCGACGTTCTGTTGCAGGGGCCAGGCGGTATTCGAATCGTTCCGGCGGCGTCCGGCACACAGAGCATGGTTCACCTGAGCCCGGCTCAACACGCCGGCCTGATTCAGGCCTTCAGCGATATCGGCGACAACCTCGACGTCCTGGTGATCGACACGGCTGCGGGTATTGGTGACTCGGTCGTCAGTTTCGTTCGTGCAGCGCAAGAAGTTTTGCTGGTGGTCTGCGACGAGCCGACTTCGATCACCGACGCCTACGCGCTGATCAAATTGCTTAACCGCGATTACGGCATGAACCGCTTCCGCGTCCTGGCCAACATGGCCCAGAGCCCGCAAGAAGGCCGTAACCTGTTCGCCAAGTTGACCAAGGTCACCGATCGCTTCCTCGACGTCGCCCTGCAGTACGTTGGTGCGGTGCCTTACGACGAAAGCGTGCGCAAGGCGGTGCAGAAGCAACGTGCCGTTTATGAAGCCTTTCCGCGCTCCAAGTGCGCCCTGGCGTTCAAGGCCATCGCGCAGAAAGTCGATACCTGGCCATTGCCTGCCAACCCGCGTGGGCACCTGGAGTTTTTTGTCGAGCGCCTCGTGCAGCAGACCGCGGGACCCGTTTTATGACATCCAGTGGCTACAACCTCTACAAGATGTCGGCACGTGACGCGCAGTACGAGCTGATCGAGCGTTACGCGCCACTGGTCAAACGCATTGCTTACCACTTGCTGGCCCGTCTGCCGGCCAGTGTTCAAGTTGAAGACCTGATTCAGGCCGGGATGATCGGCCTGCTTGAAGTGTCGACCAAATACGACGCCAGCAAAGGCGCCAGTTTCGAGACGTACGCGGGCATACGAATCCGCGGCGCCATGCTCGATGAAGTGCGCAAGGGGGACTGGGCGCCGCGTTCGGTCCACCGAAATACCCGCATGGTCAGCGACGCAATTCGCTCTATTGAAGCTAAAACCGGCCGTGACGCTAAAGATCACGAGGTTGCGGCCGAACTCCAATTGAGTCTCGACGATTATTACGGGATTTTGAACGACACCCTGGGCAGCCGCTTATTCAGTTTCGACGATCTGTTGCAGGACGGCGAACACGAAGGGCTGCACGAGGATGGCGCGAGTGCTCATCTCGAGCCGTCACGCGATCTGGAAGATGAACGCTTCCAGGCGGCGCTGGCGGACGCGATTGCCAATTTGCCGGAGCGTGAGCGACTGGTGTTGGCGCTGTACTACGACGAAGAGTTGAACCTCAAGGAAATCGGTGAGGTCCTGGGGGTCAGCGAATCGCGGGTCAGTCAGTTGCATAGCCAGTGCGCGGCCCGTTTGCGGGGGCGTTTGGGGGAGTGGCGAGCGCGCTGAAGGCAGTGTGGGGACACTGCGAACGAGGCTGGTGCGGTTTTGAACGGCACCGGTCGCGATCTGTTGTGCTCCAGACAGTCATCCAATGCATTGCCGGTTTGAATGAAATGGCGTGTCCAGGTGCTGGGCGCGTTTAAGACTGCTTGGAGGTCGAATTGGACAAGAACATGAAAATCCTCATCGTTGATGACTTCTCAACGATGCGGCGAATCATAAAAAACCTGTTGCGTGACCTTGGGTTCACCAACACGGTCGAAGCCGATGATGGCACTACTGCCATTCCGGTTCTCAACAGTGGAAGCATCGACTTTCTGGTAACGGACTGGAACATGCCTGGCATGTCCGGTATCGACTTGCTGCGCCACGTGCGCGCCAATGAAAAGCTCAAGAACCTGCCGGTGCTGATGGTAACTGCTGAAGCCAAGCGCGAGCAGATCATCGAAGCGGCCCAGGCTGGTGTAAATGGCTATGTCGTCAAACCCTTCACGGCCCAGGCGTTGAAAGAAAAAATCGAGAAGATTTTCGACCGCATCGGTTGATCCACTGCGCCACGGGGGAGCTATGGAGCATAAAGAGTCTTCACTGGGCGATTTCGAATCGACCCTGAAAAAACACGCAGTGGAACTGGTCGAGAGCCTTGAAAAAGGCAGGTTCGGCGACGCTGTGCAATTGATCCATGAGCTCAATCAGACCCGTGACCGCGGCCTGTACCATGAAGTGGGCAAGCTCACTCGCGAGCTGCACAGTGCGATCGTCAATTTCCAGATTGACCCGAACATGCCGCAAGCCGAGGAAGTGTCCCAGATCACGGACGCCACTGAGCGCCTGGGGTACGTGGTCCAGCTGACCGAGGCCGCGGCCAACCGCACCATGGATCTGGTGGAAAACGCCACGCCGCTGGTCAACAGCCTGAGCCAGGAAGCCCTGGCGTTGAGCACGGACTGGAGCCGGTTCATGCGTCGCGAAGTGGGGGCGCAAGAGTTCCGTGAACTGGCCCGCCGGGTCGATGGTTTCCTGACTCGCAGCACCGAAGACAACCGGACGGTGTCGAGCAACCTCAACGACATCCTGCTGGCTCAGGATTACCAGGACCTCACCGGTCAGGTGATCAAGCGCGTGACCCAATTGGTCACCGAAGTCGAAAGCAACTTGCTCAAGCTCGTACTCATGGCCAGCCAGGTAGACCGCTTTGCGGGTATCGAACATGACCGTGCATCGATGCTGGCCGAAAAAGATCCGCAAAAACATCTCTCTCAGGGTGAAGGTCCGCAGATTCATGCCGATAAAAGAGAAGACGTTGTGTCCGGTCAGGACGATGTGGACGATTTGCTATCCAGTCTTGGATTTTAGGTTAGACCTTTAGGAGCACCCCCTTAATGAGCTTCGGCGCCGATGAAGAGATCCTTCAGGATTTCCTGGTTGAGGCCGGCGAGATTCTAGAGCAGCTGTCCGAACAGCTGGTCGAGCTGGAAAGCCGACCGGATGATGCGGACTTGCTCAATGCAATTTTTCGCGGTTTTCACACTGTAAAAGGGGGCGCCGGCTTCCTCCAGCTCAACGAGCTGGTGGAGTGCTGCCACATCGCCGAGAACGTGTTTGACATCCTGCGCAAGGGTGAGCGTCGCGTTGATTCGGAACTGATGGATGTGGTCCTTGAAGCGCTGGACGCGGTGAACAACATGTTCAGCGAAGTCCGCGAGCAAAGCCCGATCACCGCTGCGACACCTGAATTGCTGGCGGCTCTGGCCCGTCTGGCCGAGCCGCAATCGGCTGATGAACAAGCACCGGTGGCTGAAGTGGCACAGGCAACTGCCGCTGACAGTGAATCGGACGACATCACCGACAGCGAGTTCGAACAACTGCTGGACTCGCTGAATGCTATCAAGGCTGAGGCCGAAGCGCCGGTGACTGCGCCAACGCCGCTCAACAATGCCGCTGCCAGCGATGAAATCACTGATGCCGAGTTCGAGTCGTTGCTCGATCAGCTGCACGGTAAAGGCCAGTTCGTTGTTGATGCCGTGGTCGCCGCACCCGCCGCACCCGCCGCACCCGCCGCTCCCGTTGCCCCGAAAGAAGCAGGCGACAGCTGCGACATTACCGACGACGAATTTGAAGCACTGCTCGACCAACTGCACGGCAAAGGCAATTTTGCGGTGGATGCGCTGGAGTCGGCCATTGCTTCCGTGTCGGCACCGGCCGCACCGACAGCAGCCGCAGCGGGCAGCGATCTGATCTCCGATCAGGAGTTCGAAGCGCTGCTCGACGAATTGCACGGCAAAGGCAAGTTCAGCGAAGTCGGGACAGTTTCTGCCATCTCCTCCGTCGCGGCGCCAGTCGCAAAGGCGGTCGCACCGGCAGCGGTTGCCAAGGCGCCAGAGCCAAAAGCGCAAACGCCCAAACCGGTCGCCGCCGCTGCCCCGGCCCGAGCTACGGCCGCGCCGCCACCGGAAAAGCCGGCCAGCGAAGCCGAGACCACCGTTCGGGTCGATACCGCGCGTCTCGATGAAATCATGAACATGGTGGGCGAGTTGGTGCTGGTGCGTAACCGTTTGGTTCGCCTGGGTGCCAACAGCGCTGATGAGGCCATGTCCAAGGCTGTGTCGAACCTTGATGTGGTGACGGCTGACCTGCAAACCGCTGTCATGAAGACCCGGATGCAACCGATCAAGAAGGTGTTCGGGCGCTTCCCGCGTTTGGTCCGTGACCTGGCTCGCCAGCTCAAGAAAGAAATCAACCTGGAACTGGTCGGCGAAGAAACCGACCTCGACAAGAACCTAGTCGAGGCTCTGGCTGACCCGCTGGTCCACTTGGTGCGCAACGCGGTCGACCACGGCATCGAATCGCCGGAAGAACGCGAAGCCTCGGGCAAGTCCCGTGGCGGCAGGGTGGTTCTCGCGGCGGAACAGGAAGGCGACCATATCCTGCTGTCGATCTCCGATGACGGCAAAGGCATGGACCCGCACGTCCTGCGTTCGATCGCGGTAAAACGCGGTGTGATGGACAAGGACGCAGCGGATCGCTTGAGCGACACCGAGTGCTACAACCTGATTTTCGCGCCAGGGTTTTCGACCAAAACCGAAATTTCCGACGTGTCGGGTCGTGGCGTGGGCATGGACGTGGTGAAAACCAAGATTTCCCAGCTCAATGGTTCAATCAACATCTACTCGGCCAAGGGCCAGGGCTCGAAGATCGTCATCAAGGTCCCGTTGACCCTGGCGATCATGCCGACGCTGATGGTCATGCTCGGCAACCAGGCGTTTGCGTTCCCGCTGGTGAACGTCAACGAGATCTTCCACCTCGACCTGTCGACCACCAACGTGGTGGACGGCCAGGAAGTGGTGATCGTGCGCGATAAGGCGCTGCCACTGTTTTATCTCAAGCGCTGGCTGGTCCGCTCCGCCGCTCACGAAGAGCAGCGCGAAGGTCATGTGGTGATCCTTTCGGTGGGCACGCAGCGGGTCGGCTTTGTCGTCGATCAGTTGGTGGGCCAGGAAGAAGTGGTCATCAAGCCATTGGGCAAAATGCTTCAGGGAACCCCGGGCATGTCGGGCGCCACCATCACTGGTGACGGCCGTATTGCGCTGATTCTCGATGTTCCGAGCATGCTCAAGCGTTACGCCACGCGGCGTATTTGATTCTGGTGGAGCGGGGCGACTGAGCCTCGCTCCGTCTAATGGAGAGTTTATGGCTGTCAAAGTCCTGGTGGTGGACGATTCGGGGTTTTTCCGCCGCCGCGTCTCGGAAATTCTTTCAGCGGATTCGAATATCCAGGTCGTCGGTACGGCGACCAACGGAAAAGAGGCGATCGATCAGGCCCTGGCCCTCAAGCCGGACGTGATCACCATGGACTACGAGATGCCCATGATGGACGGCATCACGGCTGTTCGACACATCATGCAGCGCTGCCCGACGCCGGTGTTGATGTTCTCGTCGCTGACCCACGAAGGCGCCCGGGTCACCCTCGATGCACTGGACGCCGGCGCCGTCGATTTCCTGCCGAAGAATTTCGAAGACATCTCCCGTAACCCGGAGAAGGTCAAGCAACTGCTGTGCGAGAAGATTCTGAGCATTTCGCGCAGTAACCGTCGTGCCAACACCTACAGCGCACCGGCCCCTTTCGCCGCGCCAGCGCTAGCCCCGGCACCTTCGCCAGTGCCTTCAAACATCAGCAGTTACGGCAGTAGCGCACCGTCGCGTCCAGCGCCGGCACCGATACCGACGCGCACGCATGCGCCGGTGTCGTCCGGACCATCGTCGCCCGCCCCGAAACGCAAAGCCTACAAGCTGGTGGCCATCGGCACGTCCACTGGCGGTCCGGTTGCGCTGCAACGCGTCTTGACCCAGTTGCCGGCCAACTTCCCGGCACCGCTGGTGTTGATCCAGCACATGCCGGCGGCGTTCACTAAAGCCTTTGCCGAACGCCTGGACAAGCTCTGCCGTATCAGCGTCAAGGAAGCCGAGGATGGCGACATCCTGCGTCCTGGCCTGGCGCTGCTGGCCCCGGGTGGCAAGCAAATGATGATCGACGGCCGTGGCGCGGTGAAAATCCTGCCGGGCGACGAGCGTCTCAATTACAGACCGAGCGTGGATATCACTTTCGGTTCGGCTGCCAAGTCCTACGGCGACAAAGTTCTGGCGGTCGTACTGACCGGGATGGGCGCCGACGGCCGCGAAGGTGCTCGCCTGCTCAAGCAGAGCGGCAGCGCGATCTGGGCACAGGATGAAGCCAGTTGCGTGATCTATGGCATGCCAATGGCCATTGTCAAAGCCGACCTCGCAGATGCGATCTACGGGCTGGAAGATATTGGCAAGCACTTGGTCGAGGCGTGTATCTGATGGATGTTTTAAGCCTGATCGGCATCATCATGGCGTTCGTCGCCATCATTGGCGGCAACTACCTTGAAGGCGGCCACCTCGGTGCGCTGGCCAACGGTCCGGCAGCGCTGATCGTCCTCGGCGGGACCATCGGCGCAGCCTTGCTGCAATCGCCGATGAGCGCTTTCAAACGTGCCATGCAAATTCTCCACTGGATTCTGTTTCCGCCACGCGTTGACCTGGCCGGTGGCATTGATCGCGTGGTGAGCTGGAGCCTGACCGCCCGCAAGGAAGGTTTGCTCGGCCTGGAAGGGGTGGCCGATACCGAACCCGACAGCTACTCGCGCAAAGGCCTGCAACTGCTGGTTGACGGTGCCGAACCGGAAGCGATTCGCAGCATTCTGGAAGTGGATTTCTACACCCAGGAAAGCCGCGACATCGAAGCCGCCAAAGTCTTCGAAAGCATGGGCGGCTACGCGCCGACCATCGGCATTATCGGTGCGGTGATGGGTCTGATTCATGTCATGGGCAACCTCGCCGATCCGACCCAACTGGGCAGCGGTATTGCCGTGGCCTTCGTCGCCACCATTTATGGCGTGGCCAGTGCCAACCTGGTGCTGTTGCCGATTGCCGCCAAGCTCAAGTCCGTCGCCTTGCGCCAGTCGCGGTACCGCGAAATGTTGCTGGAAGGGATCCTGTCGATCGCCGAAGGTGAAAACCCTCGCTCCATTGAGTTGAAGCTTCAGGGCTTCATGGATTGAGGGGGGAAATGAACTATGGCTCGTCGCAGGCGACCTGAAGAACATGTAAACCATGAGCGCTGGCTCGTTTCCTATGCTGACTTCATCACGTTGCTGTTCGCGTTTTTCGTCGTCATGTACTCGATCTCGTCGATCAACGAAGGCAAGTACAAAGTCATCTCGCAAGCGTTGATCGGGGTCTTCACCGACGCTGATCGCTCCCTCAAGCCGATCCCGGTTGGCGAAGAGCGGCCAATGACCGTGACGCCGGCCAAGCCCTTGGTAAAAGACAGTGAGCAGGTCGATGCTGGCGTCGCCGGTGCCAGCGACCCGCTGAAAAGTATCGCTGATGACATTAGCGCTGCGTTCGGCGACCTGATCAGCTCAAACCAGATGACCGTGCGTGGCAACGAGTTGTGGGTCGAGATCGAGCTCAATTCCAGCCTGTTGTTCGGCAGCGGCGATGCCATGCCCAGCGATATTGCGTTCAACATCATCGACAAGGTGGCCGGGATTCTGAAGCCGTTCGACAACCCGATTCACGTCGAAGGCTTTACCGATGATCGGCCGATCCGCACCGCGCAGTACCCGACCAACTGGGAGCTTTCTTCGGCCCGTTCGGCGAGCATCGTGCGCATGCTGGCGATGCAGGGCGTCAATCCTGGGCGTCTGGCCTCCGTGGGTTACGGCGAATTCCAGCCGGTGGCCAACAACGCGACGGCAGAAGGCCGCGCGCGCAACCGTCGTGTAGTGCTGGTGATTTCGCGCAATCTTGATGTACGCCGCAGCCTGACCGGTACGGGTACCGCTCATGCGCAACCGGATGCCGCGTTGAAGCGGGCTGGCACACAAACTGCACCAACCCCGGTCAAGTCGCCGGGACGAGAGAGCGCCGTCAATTCTCCGTCACCCGCATTAACACGTTGAGCTATTTCTCGGTCGACCCTGTCGACCGGGCGGAACCTTCGAATGAGAGTCTGGGCAGTTGCCAATCAAAAGGGTGGTGTTGGTAAAACCACTTCCTCTATCGCTTTAGCCGGTCTGCT
This sequence comes from Pseudomonas sp. P5_B2, assembly GCF_056400445.1. Classification (NCBI taxonomy): domain Bacteria; kingdom Pseudomonadati; phylum Pseudomonadota; class Gammaproteobacteria; order Pseudomonadales; family Pseudomonadaceae; genus Pseudomonas; species Pseudomonas sp. P5_B2. The sequence continues at coordinate 12,126 of NZ_JBFULH010000006.1, forward strand.
GGCCGAGGCGGGCAAACGCGTGGTCGTGGTCGATCTCGATCCGCATGGCTCCATGACCAGCTACTTTGGTTACGACCCTGACAGCCTGGAACACAGCAGCTACGACTTGTTCCTGCACAAGGGCAGCGTGCCGCAAGGTTTGCCCGGGCAGTTGTTGTTGCCCACCAGCCACGAAAGCATTTCGCTATTGCCCTCCAGCACCGCGTTGGCAACGCTTGAGCGTCAGTCGCCGGGGCAGAGTGGTTTGGGCCTCGTCATCGCCAAGAGCCTGGCCCAGTTGTGGCAGGACTTCGATTACGCCGTGATCGACAGCCCGCCATTGCTCGGCGTACTGATGGTCAATGCCTTGGCGGCGAGCCAGCAGTTGGTGATCCCGGTACAGACCGAGCATTTGGCCGTCAAAGGCCTGGAACGCATGGTCAACACCTTGGCGATGATCAACCGCTCACGCAAGCAAGCGCTGCCGTTCATCATCATTCCGACCTTGTTCGACCGCCGCACCCAGGCTTCCCTCGGAACCTTGCGGGTGCTGCGCGACAAGTACCCGGAAGAAATCTGGCAAGGCTACATCCCGGTCGACACTCGCTTGCGGGATGCGAGCAGGGCAGGGCTTACCCCTTCGCAATTCGACGGCAAGAGCCGCGGTGTTCTCGCTTATCGTGCACTGCTCAAGCAGTTGCTGGCGCATCAATCTGTTGCGCAGGTGGCTTGAGATGAACCTTTCTTGCGGGGTGCTGAAATGAATCGCCCGGTGAAAATCACCTCTCGCCCGCAATTGGCGCTCCAGACTTACCTGGACAGCTTGCTGCAGGACGCGACCGAGGAACTGGCGCCGCTCATCGAGGCGCTAGTCGAAGTGGGCGAGCCTGGAAGTATCCTCGACGAGTTTCAGGCGGCGGTGCTCGAAGAGCGGGCTCGCGATGCGCGTCCCGTGGTGGTTGCAGCCCCTGTGATTGCCCCAGTGATTGCGTCCGAGGCCAAAGCGCCAGCGCCTGTCATGGACGTGTCGGCACCTGTCCTCACGCCGGTTTCTACCGTCGCGCCATTGTTGAAAACGTTGGTGCTACCAGTCGTCAACGTTCATTTGCCACCGAGCAACACACCGCCTCCGGTGGACACCGACGGTCGTCCATCGTGGGCCGCCGAGCCCTTCGAATGCCTGTTGTTCGACGTCGCCGGCCTGACACTGGCGGTGCCATTGGTGTGCCTGGGTTCGATTTATTCTTTGGCCGGTCACGAGCTGACACCGCTGTTCGGTCAGCCGCAATGGTTCCTCGGGATTCTGCCAAGCCAGGCCGGCAACCTGAAAGTACTGGATACCGCGCGTTGGGTCATGCCCGACCGCTACCGCGATGACTTCCGTCAGGGCCTGCAATACGTCATTTCGGTTCAGGGTTATGAGTGGGGGCTGGCGGTGCATCAGGTCAGCCGCTCGTTGCGCCTGGACCCCAACGAAATCAAATGGCGCAGCCACCGTGGTCAACGGCCATGGCTGGCGGGCACCGTGATTGAACATATGTGTGCATTGCTCGACGTTTGCGCACTGGCCGAGCTGATCGCCAGTGGCGGCGCAAAGCACCTGGGCAGTATTAAAAAACCAGCTCACAAACCAACATGAAAACACGCAGCGGCATTGACTGCCGACGCACAGAACAGACACCGCCAGGGCGGTTTTTTTGAGGGGTCAGGGTATGAATGATAAGGCGACGGCTGCAAAGGGTTCCGAAGATCCGATCCTGCAATGGGTAACCTTCAAACTGGACAACGAAACATACGGCATCAACGTGATGCGCGTTCAGGAAGTCCTGCGCTACACCGAAATCGCCCCGGTCCCGGGTGCTCCGAGCTACGTGCTGGGCATCATCAACCTGCGCGGTAATGTGGTCACCGTGATCGATACCCGCCAGCGTTTCGGCCTGATGAACGCCGAGATCAGCGACAACACCCGTATCGTCATCATTGAAGCCGACAAGCAAGTGGTCGGGATCATGGTCGATAGCGTTGCCGAAGTGGTTTACCTGCGTCAGTCGGAAATCGAAACCGCACCGAACGTCGGTAACGATGAATCCGCGAAGTTCATTCAAGGCGTGTGCAACAAGAACAACGAATTGCTGATCCTGGTCGAGCTGGACAAGATGATGAGCGAAGAAGAATGGTCGGATCTGGAGAACATCTGATTGATTCTTGAGGTTGCGGTCATTGTCCTGTTCCTCTTCTGGGCAGGCACGCTAGCGATGTTTCTGGCGTACATACGCGGTCAACGATTGATCGCCGCACAACAGGCTCAGGGCAATGCGCTACGGGACCAGCGCATCAAAGACCTGGCCAAACGCGTGGACGACTACCAGAGCGGCAATGTGCGCATGGGTGAAGACCTGTACGAACTGCGCGCGGTGGTCAGCCCGTTGCCGGACAAACTGACTCGACTGGAGCAGCGCGACCCAACGAGCCTGTCGTTTGCCCAGGCGGCGCGATTGGTGGGAATGGGCGCTACGGTTGATGAACTGACTCAGTCCTGCGGGTTGACCCAGGCTGAGGCGGAGTTGATGCGCAAGCTGCACAAGAACTGAAAAAATCCAAACATCGCAGCCTCGTTCCACTCGACAGCTCCTACGAGGCGTACGCCATTCCAATGTAGGAGCTGTCGAGTGAAACGAGGCTGCGATTTTTTGCATTCAACAAAGATTCAATAATCATCCCCGCGATCGGTGACGTCCTTCTCAACCATCACCCCCTCAGAATCATGCCCCGCTGGAAACTTGCCCTTCAAATTCCACGCAAACGCAATAATCTCGGCAATCGTGCGGTACAACTCCTCCGGAATACTTTCGCCCAATTCCATCTTTGCCAGCAGACGCACCAGCTCGGGGTTCTCGTAGATCGGCACTTCATACTCGCGGGCGATCCGTAAAATTTCTTCAGCCAGCGCTTCGTCACCCTTGGCCGTGAGGGTAGGTGCGTGGCTGCCGTCGTATTTGAGGGCAATGGCCTGGCGTGGGGCGTTGGGGTTGCTCATGCGGTTTCGTCGACCCAGCGTTGTTCGAGGCGGGTTTGCGGGCCTTGGGGTGGTTTGCCGAGGTGGCAGTCGAGATCGCCGACATTCAGACCCGATGCGAGCAGGCGTTCGCGCAGTGCCGCCAGATTATTTTCGATCAGGCTCGCGGTGTAGGGGCGTTCGGCCCAGAGCTGGCTGGACAGGCTGCCCTTGATCAGCTGCGCCTGAATCTGCAGCGGGCCCAGCGGTTCCATGTCGAACGCCAGGTCGACGCGCCACAATTGCTGTTTCGGCTCATGTTCGTCGCGACGTTCGTGCGGTTGTTCTTTCTCGGGGGCTTCTTCGCGCTGGAATTTGAGCTGCAACGGCACAATGTCCTGCAGGTTGCGCATCGGGATTTCCAGCTGCCAGGTGCTGAGCAGGCGACCATCGTCTGTCACGCCGGTTTGCTCCAGGCTCGACAGTTGATGGCTTTGCAGGCGCGAAACGGCGGCCGCTGCCAAACGCAGCAAGTGTTCCAGATCACCTTCGCCGTCATGGCTTTGCAGCAGGCGCTCGGGCAGCGGGAAACTGCTCGGCAGCGGTTTGGCGCTGACCTGGCCAAGCATGCCGAGGGCGCTGCGCACAAAGCTCGGCATCGACTGCACCAGCGTATTGGCGGCGATGATTGCGTTCAGGTTGGTATTGGCCGGCAGACCCTGTGTCAGTTGTGCGATCAGTTTGAGCAGGTCGCCCTTCATGTCTGGTGTCAGCGTCGGGTTTTGTCCGTTCAGCAGTTTCGCCTCGAGGAACAGGCCGCAATTGGCCAATGCCTGAGCCAGGCCTTTGGACGTGCTCAGTTGCTGAACGTCTGGCAGGCCTGCGAGCAACTTATCCACGACAACGCGCAGGTCGCGGGAGGTCTGATCCGTCTGCGGCAGGTTTTGCAGGACATTGAGCAAGCCACCCATAGAACCCTGGCGACTTTGTTGATTAACCAATTGCTGCGTCACCGCCAACTGTTCCTGACGGCTGCTCAATGGGACGAATTTCAGCGTCTGGGTGTCCTGCACCAACGCGCTCAGCAAAGTGCCGATGCGCAGAGGCGTCGGGCTGTCGATGCTCAGTGTGCTGCCGCTCAGTACCGTGTTCAGCAAGCTCACCATCGAGCGGAAAACCATCGGTTGCCCCGGCACCTGTGGCAGCACCTGCGAGGTCAGCACTTTGCCTTGCAGCAAGGTGCCGGCCGGCAACTGCGCCGTGTCGATGCGGGTAAGGGTGGCGACGCTTGTGGCGATGGCCTGTTGCACGGTGATTGCCAGATTGCTCGCCGACGGTTGGGTGATTGCCAGACTAGTGCCTTGGGGCAGCGGTTGAGTGCTAGTGGCTTGGACCGTGGTTTGGCGACCACTGTCGAGGGTGATTTTGAGCAACAGTTGAAAGACCCGGTCCGTCTGCTTGAGTGACAGCACTTCAGCCTTGGCGGTCTGGCCGGCAGAGATCAGGCCCTCCATCGGCGTCAGCAACTTCAGCGGGTCGCCACTCACCCCCAACGGCCGCGAAGGGGCGGGCGTGGTCTGCGGCAGAGGGAGGATGTTCATTTCGCCTGTCATACGCGGTCACAACCTGAGGAAATTGCACTCTTTAGAGTAGGGCATGGCATGTATAATGCCGCCCGTCTTCGGGGAGTAGCGAAAACATTGCAATAGTTTGACGCAGCTCTCTAGAACAAGCCGCCAATGTATCTATGCTGCATCTCTTTAGCGGCCGCTTCGCCGCCGACTTGAACCGCAAAAGGCCCGTGATCCCTTGACCAGCCCTGTCCTGCAAACCGTTGCCCTCGCTTGTGAGCGAGACCTTCGGCTGCTCTTCGAAAATCTCGATTTGAGACTGGCCAGTGGCGAAATGGTGCAAATCAGCGGCCCTAACGGCAGTGGCAAGACCAGCTTGTTGCGTCTGCTGTGCGGCCTGATGCAGCCGACCGCCGGTCAAGTGCTGCTTAACGGCCAACCACTGCATGAACAACGTTACGAATTGGCGCGCAATCTGCTGTGGATTGGTCATGCCGCCGGCATCAAGGAACTGCTGACCCCCGAGGAAAATCTCAGCTGGCTCTGCGCCCTGCATCATCCGGCGTCCCATGAAGCCATCTGGCAGGCATTGGCGGCTGTGGGGTTGCGCGGTTTCGAGGATGTTCCTTGCCACACCCTGTCTGCCGGCCAGCATCGTCGTGTGGCGCTGGCGCGGCTGTACCTGGACAGCCCGCCGCTGTGGATTCTCGATGAACCGTTCACTGCGCTCGACAAACAAGGCGTGGCACAACTCGAAGAACACCTGGCCGCACACTGCGAGCAGGGTGGCATGGTCGTGTTGACTACGCACCACACGCTGACCCGGATGCCCGCCAGCTACCGCGACATTGATCTAGGGAATTGGGCCGTATGAGTGTTTTCGGCCTGTTGGTCGCCCGTGAGGCCCGTTTGTTGTTCCGCCGTCCAGCGGAACTGGCCAATCCGCTGGTATTCTTCGCCATCGTGGTCGCGCTGTTCCCGTTGGCGGTCGGCCCCGAGGCTCAATTGTTGCAAACCTTGTCTCCGGGACTGGTGTGGGTTGCGGCGCTTTTATCGGTTTTGCTCTCGCTGGACGGGCTTTTCCGCAGTGATTTCGAAGACGGCTCCCTTGAACAGTGGGTCCTTTCGTCGCACCCTCTGCCTCTTCTGGTTTTGGCCAAGGTACTGGCACACTGGGCTTTCTCTGGTTTGGCACTGGTTTTGCTCGCGCCATTGCTGGCATTGATGCTCGGTCTGCCTGCCGCTTGTCTGCCGGTGTTGCTGCTTTCTTTATTGCTGGGTACACCGGTGTTGAGCCTGCTCGGTGCGGTGGGCGCAGCCCTGACGGTGGGATTGAAGCGCGGTGGCCTGTTACTGGCGCTGCTGATCTTGCCGCTGTACATCCCGGTGTTGATTCTTGGCAGTGGCGCCTTGCAGGCGGCCTTGCAAGGCATGCCGGCGACCGGTTATCTCCTGTGGCTTGGTAGCCTGACCGCCCTGGCGATAACCCTGACACCTTTTGCAATAGCTGCTGGCCTGAAGATCAGCGTCGGCGAATAATGAGGTCTGGTTAAAATTTAACCAGTAAAGACCCAGCTCTTCACAGCGAAGGGCAACCGTGATGGAAACAGTATGAACTGGACGTGGTTTCACAAGCTCGGCTCGCCCAAATGGTTTTACGGCATCAGCGGCAAACTGCTGCCCTGGCTGAGCGTCGCGGCGTTGCTGCTGATTGGCGTGGGTGTCGTTTGGGGCCTGGCCTTCGCGCCGCCTGATTACCAGCAAGGCAACAGCTTTCGCATCATCTATATCCACGTTCCCGCCGCGATGCTGGCGCAGTCCTGCTATGTGATGCTGGCCGTGTGCGGCATCGTCGGGCTGGTCTGGAAGATGAAACTGGCCGACGTCGCCCTGCAATGCGCGGCCCCCATCGGTGCCTGGATGACCGCCGTGGCGCTGGTCACCGGTGCGATCTGGGGCAAACCGACCTGGGGTTCGTGGTGGGTCTGGGATGCACGACTTACGTCGATGCTGATTCTGCTGTTTCTGTACTTCGGTCTTATTGCGCTGGGCAACGCCATCAGCAATCGTGACAGCGCCGCCAAGGCCTGCGCGGTGTTGGCGATTGTCGGCGTGATCAACATCCCAATCATCAAATATTCGGTGGAGTGGTGGAACACCCTGCATCAGGGCGCGACTTTCACCCTCACCGAAAAACCGGCGATGCCGGCCGAGATGTGGCTGCCATTGCTGCTGACGGTGCTGGGCTTCTACTGTTTCTTCGGCGCGGTCTTGTTGCTGCGCATGCGCCTTGAAGTGCTAAAGCGCGAAGCGCGCGCCAGTTGGGTCAAGGCCGAAGTACAAAACAGTCTGGAGGCCGCTCGATGAGTTTTGCTTCATTCGGCGACTTCCTCGCCATGGGCCATCACGCCCTGTATGTCTGGTCAGCCTACGGCATCTGCCTGACGGTGCTGGTCCTCAACGTGGCGGCGCCGATCCTGGCCCGCAAGCGGTATCTGCAACAAGAGGCGCGTCGTTTGCGCCGGGAGAACGGCAAGTGAATCCGCTGCGCAAAAAGCGTCTTATCATCATTCTCGCGATTCTGGTCGGTGTCGGCTCTGCCGTCGGCCTGGCCCTGAGTGCCCTGCAGCAGAACATCAATCTGTTTTACACCCCGACCCAGATCGCCAACGGCGAAGCGCCACTAGACACGCGCATCCGTGCGGGCGGCATGGTCGAGAAAGATTCGCTGAAACGCTCCGGCGACTCGCTGGACGTGAAATTCATCGTCACCGACTTCAATAAATCCGTGACCATCACCTATCGCGGCATCCTTCCGGATCTGTTCCGCGAAGGGCAGGGTATTGTCGCCCTGGGCAAACTCAACGCCGACGGCGTGGTGGTGGCCGACGAAGTGCTGGCCAAGCACGATGAAAAGTACATGCCGCCGGAAGTGACCAAGGCCCTGAAAGACAGTGGCCAGTCGGCGCCTACACAAGCCAAAGAGGGTTAATTGATGACGTCCGGAATCTTTATCCCTGAGCTTGGCCACCTGGCCATGATCCTGGCGCTGTGTTTCGCGCTGGTTCAGGCCGTGGTGCCACTGCTGGGTGCCTGGCGCGGTGACCGCTTGTGGATGAGCCTGGCCCAGCCGGCCGCATGGGGGCAGTGTGCTTTTCTGGTGTTCGCCTTCGGTTGCCTGACGTATGCGTTCATGACCGACGACTTCTCGGTCGCCTACGTCGCCAGCAACTCCAACAGTGCCTTGCCGTGGTACTACAAATTCAGTGCAGTGTGGGGCGCGCACGAAGGTTCGTTGCTGCTCTGGGCATTAATTCTTGGTGGCTGGACCTTCGCGGTATCGGTGTTCTCCCGGCAGTTGCCGCAAGTCATGCTGGCGCGGGTACTGGCCGTGATGGGCATGATCAGCACTGGTTTCCTGCTGTTCCTGATCCTTACCTCCAACCCGTTCAAGCGCATCCTGCCGCAAATGCCGAGCGACGGTGCTGACCTCAATCCGTTGCTGCAAGACATTGGCCTGATCGTTCACCCGCCGATGCTGTACATGGGTTACGTCGGTTTCTCGGTAGCCTTTGCCTTCGCCATCGCGGCGCTGATGGGCGGTCGACTTGATGCCGCATGGGCTCGCTGGTCGCGTCCGTGGACCATCGTTGCCTGGGCGTTCCTCGGCATCGGCATCACCCTCGGTTCGTGGTGGGCCTATTACGAACTGGGCTGGGGCGGCTGGTGGTTCTGGGACCCGGTCGAAAACGCTTCCTTCATGCCTTGGCTGGTGGGCACTGCGTTGATTCACTCGTTGGCGGTCACGGAAAAACGTGGCGTGTTCAAGAGCTGGACCGTGTTGCTGGCCATTGCCGCATTCTCGTTGAGCTTGCTCGGTACGTTCCTTGTGCGTTCCGGCGTGCTGACCTCGGTCCATGCGTTTGCGTCCGACCCTGAGCGCGGTGTGTTCATCCTGATCTTCCTGCTGTTTGTGGTCGGCGGTTCGCTGACGCTGTTCGCCCTGCGCGCACCGGTGGTCAAGAGTCAGGTGGGCTTCAACCTCTGGTCCCGGGAAACCCTGCTGCTGGGCAACAACCTGGTGCTGGTGGTGGCGGCTTCGATGATCCTGCTCGGTACCTTGTACCCATTGATTCTGGATGCGATGACCGGCGCCAAGCTGTCAGTCGGCCCACCATACTTCAACGCGCTGTTCATTCCGTTGATGGCGTTGCTGATGGTGGTGATGGCGGTCGGCATGCTGGTGCGCTGGAAAGACACCCCGGTCAAATGGCTGATGAGCATGCTCACCCCGGTGTTGCTGGGCAGTGCTGCATTGGCTGTGGTTGCTGGTGTCGCTTACGGCGATTTCAACTGGGCAGTCATCGCGACCTTCATGCTCGCGGCCTGGGTGTTGTTGGCCGGAGTGCGTGACATTGTCGACAAGACTCGCCACAAAGGTCTGATCAAAGGCTTGCCGACCCTGACCCGCAGCTATTGGGGCATGCAGATCGCTCACCTCGGCATCGCCGTGTGCGCCCTTGGCGTCGTGCTGTCGAGCCAGAACAGTGCCGAGCGAGACCTGCGCCTGGCGCCAGGCGAGTCGATGGATCTGGGCGGTTATCAGTTTGTGTTCGAAGGCGCCAAGCACTTCGAAGGCCCGAATTTCACCTCCGACAAAGGCACCGTCCGGGTGATCAAGGGCGGTAAGGAAGTCAGCGTGTTGCATCCGGAAAAACGCCTCTACACCGTTCAGAACTCGGTGATGACCGAAGCCGGGATCGATGCCGGTTTCACCCGTGACCTCTACGTCGCCCTCGGCGAACCGCTGGGTGATGGCGCCTGGGCCGTGCGCGTTCACGTCAAACCGTTCGTGCGCTGGATCTGGTTCGGCGGTCTGTTGACCGGCTTCGGCGGGTTGCTGGCGGCGCTGGACCGGCGTTATCGGGTCAAGGTGAAAAGCCGCGTGCGTGAAGCACTGGGCATGACGGGAGCCGCTGCATGAGACGTTGGTTGATGCTGTTGCCTCTGGTGATTTTTCTGGTGGTGGCTGTTTTTCTGTATCGCGGGCTGTATCTGGATCCGGCCGAGTTGCCTTCGGCGATGATCAACAAGCCGTTCCCGGAGTTTTCCCTGCCGAACGTGCAGGGCGACAAGACCCTGAGCAAGGCTGACATTCTGGGTAAACCAGCGCTGGTCAATGTCTGGGGCACCTGGTGCATTTCCTGCCGGGTCGAGCACCCGGTGCTGAACAAACTTGCCCAGCAGGGCGTGGTGATTTACGGCATCAACTACAAGGACGTCAACGCTGATGCCTTGAAGTGGCTGGAGGAGTTTCACAACCCCTACCAGCTGGACATCCGCGACGATGCCGGTTCCCTTGGCCTGAACCTCGGCGTGTACGGCGCGCCGGAAACCTTCTTCATCGATGCAAAAGGTGTCATCCGCGACAAGTTTGTCGGCGTGATCGACGAGCAGGTCTGGCGCGAAAAACTGGCCGCCAAGTATCAGTCGCTGGTCGATGAGGCCAAGCCATGAAGCGCTGGATAGCAGCTGTGGTATTGGGCTTGAGCATGGCCGGCGTGGCGCATGCCGCCATCGACACCTACGAGTTCGCCAAAGAAGGTGATCGCGAGCGTTTTCGCGAGTTGACCAAAGAACTGCGTTGCCCCAAGTGCCAGAATCAGGACATCGCCGATTCCAACGCGCCAATCGCCGCCGACCTGCGCAAAGAGATCTTCCGCATGCTCGGCGAGGGCAAGGACAATCAGCAGATCATCGACTTCATGGTCGACCGTTATGGTGATTTTGTCCGCTACAAACCGGCACTCAACGCCAAGACGGCACTGCTCTGGTTCGGCCCCGCCGGCCTGTTGCTGGGCGGTTTCGTGATCATCGCCGTGATCGTCCGCCGTCGTCGCGTACAACGCGCTGCAACACCGGACGCGCTTTCTGCCGAGGAGCGTGAGCGCCTCGACCACCTGTTGGATAAAAACCAAGAATGATTGATTTCTGGCTCGCTGCAGGTCTGCTACTTCTGGTTGCCCTGAGTTTTCTGTTGATCCCGGTTCTGCGTGGTCGTCGCGCGCAACTTGAAGAGGATCGTACTGCCCTGAACGTCGCGCTGTATCAAGAGCGCGTGGCTGAGTTGCAGACTCAGCAGGAAGAGGGCGTTCTCGATGCCGCGCAAATGGACGCCGGCCGCGCCGAAGCAGCCCGTGAGTTGCTCGCCGACACCGAAGGCGTTGCAGCGCCGCGAGTGACTCGCTTGGGCAAGCCATTGCCATTGCTGGCGGCGGTATTGGTTCCGGTGCTCGGACTTGGCTTGTACCTGCATTTCGGTGCCAGCGACAAAGTCGAACTGACCCGCGAATTCGCCCAGGCGCCACAGTCGATGGAAGAGATGACCCGTCGTCTGGAACGCGCCGTCGCCGCTCAGCCAGACTCGGCTGAGGGCCTGTATTTCCTCGGTCGCACGTACATGGCTCAGGACCGTCCTGGCGACGCCGCGAAGATCTTCGAACGCACGGTTAACGTGGCCGGTCGTGAACCGGAACTGCTCGGCCAATGGGCTCAAGCCCAATACTTCGCCGATGGCAAAAAGTGGTCGGACAAGATTCAGGCGCTGACCGACGAGGCTTTGAAAGCCGATCCGAAAGAAGTCACCAGTCTGGGCCTGCTCGGTATCGCGGCGTTTGAAAGCCAGCGTTATCAGGACGCCATCGACTATTGGAATCGCCTGCTGGCGCAACTGCCGCCCGACGACAGCTCCCGTGGCGCACTGGAAGGCGGTATCGCCAAGGCCACCGAGAAGCTTGAAGCCAGCGGTGGCAAGGTTGCCCAGGCACCCGCGGCCAAACCTGCAGCGTTGCTGAAAGTCACCGTAGACCTGGCGCCCGCGCTCAAAGCCAAGGTCCAACCGGGCGACAGCGTATTCATCTTCGCCCGCGCCACCTCGGGCCCGCCCGCGCCGCTGGCGGCCAAACGCCTGACCGTGGCCGACTTGCCGGTGACTGTCGAACTGGGTGATGCCGATGCCATGATGCCGCAGTTGAAACTGTCGAACTTTCCTGAAGTCCAACTGGTTGCGCGCGTCTCCCGTGCCGGCCAACCGACTGCCGGAGAATGGGTCGGTCGCAGCCAGCCTCTGGCCAGCAGCACCACCGCGCCGCAGACACTGACCATCGACAGCCCGGATAAATAACAGGAAAACGCCACATGACCGCTATTGCTCGTATCACCCTGCTCAGTCTGGTTTTGGGGTTAAGCGCATGTGCGGTCCAACCGCCGGAGCCCACGTCGCCGCCACCGATTCCGCCGTCGCAGCCACGACCTACTCCGTCGCCAACACCCACTCCGGGCAAACCGGGCACCCCAGCCAAGCCCGCCAAACCGATGCCACGCACCTCCGCCAGCTTCGCGCCGCCACCGGGTGGCAACAGCCATTGGGATGCCAAGCTCGGCGTCTATGTGCTGGAGGATCAGACCAACACCTTCTACCGCCAGCGCACCTACTACCGCTGGAACAACGGCTGGAGCCGCTCGATCAGCCCGGACGGTCCGTGGGAAGACACGGATATACATGGCGTGCCGGGTGGGTTGGGGCGGCAATTCGGGCAGTAACTTTCAGCACAGAGTAAGGCGACCCTCGGGTCGCCTTATGTTTATGCGCTGATCTGGCTGTTGCATGACGGTAACGTACTGGCCCCTGTGATAAATGCACTGCGCATCAAACAGCTATGCCTTGTAACCGTCGTAGATATTGTTCCAACACTTTGTCGTTGAATTCGGTTTCGGTGATTCCACTTCGCTTATCCCAGATGTAAGTGTTTTGATAAAGTTCCATAACTGATTTGCCTTCGTACATGTCATCTTTAAATAACCCAAGCAAAGCCTTCTGCAACAAATGGGGGAGGAGGGGTTGGACGTTCCGGCGCCGACATCAGTGAGCACGCATCGGGATCATCCGGAATTTGCAGGCAGAGGATGGGGAATGTTGAAAATTTGATTGAAGCGATTGCCGTTACATTGCATCTCCAGCAGGCGCGCTCCCACAGGTTTGGCGATAACCTGCGAGAGCGAACTGGGTTCTGGGTGGTGTTCCGACGATGTTTTAAAAGCTTAAGCCGTCGCCAACGAAGCCTTCTGCGACACACTCAAAAACCGCAATAACGCCAACAGTGGAAACGCACTGCCGACAATCACGATCCACAGCCAGCCGCCATGTTCATACACCGCGCTGGCCACCGACGAACCGAACGCGCCGCCGATGAAGATGCTGGTCATGTACAGCGCATTGAGGCGACTGCGGCTTTTGGCGTCGAGGGCGTAGACCGCGCGTTGGCCGAGGACCATGTTCATCTGCACGCAGAAGTCGAGAACCACGCCGGTCACGGCAAGGCCGATGACGCTGTAGAGCGGATGGATGAATGCCGGCAAAAAACTAAGACTGGCGAACAGCAGGGCCAGCAAGGACGCGATGCGGGTATGCCCGGCATCGGCCAGTCGCCCGGCAATGGGTGCTGCGATGGCGCCGATGGCACCGACCAGGGCGAAGATCGCGATCTGGGTTTGCGACAGGCCATGATTGCGTGCGAGCTCCAGCGGCACGGCGGTCCAGAACAGGCTGAATGTGGCGAACATGCAACCCTGGTAGAACGCACGCTGACGCAATACCGGTTGTTGGCGCAACAGCGTCCACAGCGAACCCAGCAGCTGCCCATAAGACGCGCTGTGATCAGGCTGGCGCTTGGGGATGGTCAGCGCGAGCACGATACTGATCGCCGCCATCAACGCTGCCGCAATCATAAACATCGCACGCCAGCCGAAGTGGTCAGCTACCACGCTGGACACTGGTCGAGCCAACAGAATGCCTAGCAGCAAGCCGCCCATGATCCCGCCGACCACGCGGCCACGAGATTCTTCCGGTGCGAGGTGCGCGGCCAGGGGAATCAGGATCTGCACTGACACCGAACTGAAACCCACCAGCACGGAGATGAGCAAAAATAAGTTGGGCTGATCGGTGAACGCAGCGCCCAGCAAACTCGCAATCGCCACCACGGTGGTGATGATCATCAGTCGGCGGTTTTCCAGCAAATCGCCCAGCGGCACCAGGAAGAACAACCCCAGTGCATAGCCAATCTGGGTCAGCGAAACAATCAGGCTGGCCATGGTGCTGGACAGGCCGATGTCCGGCGCGATCAGGCCTATTATCGGCTGGGCGTAGTAAATATTGGCCACAATGGCGCCGCAGCAGAAGGCGAAGAGCAACACCATGCCTTTGGTCATTGTCGCCGTGCCGTGGGGCACCTGAGTCGCTGGTTTCATAACGGGTCGCTCTGAACAAAAGGGAATGCGCGAAGGCTAAGCGGTAAGCCCAAACGGCGGAAAAGTGATTGGAATGATAATAATTATTCCATTGCGGAATGGGTGACGTGGGGCGAGAGGAGAGCCTTGCGTCGGGATAAAGAGCTTGGATGATACATTCACTTACATCGTGTTCGATAGCGTGCTTATGTTCTCACTTCACGTTTCACTACCGGAAGGCACTGCCATGAATGCAATGTTCCATCACCTGATTCGCGGCGCTTCAGCCCTGACACTGATGACCTTGTTAACAGCAGGCCTGGCCCAGGCCGCCGACGCGCCGGGCATGCGTATTGGCGTTCGTGGCGAGATCACCGGAGTCAGCCCTGACGTGTTGAAAGTCCACGCCAGCAGTGGCGAAAACGTAGTCATCAACCTGACCAACGACACCAGGATCCGCGCCGTCACACTGGCCAATATCGAAGACATCAAACCTGGCAGCTACATCGGCACGGCCGCCGTTCCTCAGGAAGATGGCACCCTCAAGGCGCTGGAAGTCCACGTCTTTCCACCGGAACTGGCCGGTAGCGGCGACGGGCATCGGCCGTTTGATTTGGTCAAGGGCAGCACCATGACCAATGGCAGCGTCGGCGATCTGGTGGTCAGCAATGGCCGGGTGCTGACGGTTAACTACAAGGGCGGGCAGCAGAAGATTCTGGTGCCGGAGGATGTGCCGATCGTTAACTTGGTACCAGGGGATCGCAGCCTGCTGAAGGTGGGGGTGAAGATCGTGACGTTTGTGACGCAGAGTGCCGACGGGACGCTGACCGCGCAATCGATCTCGGCCGGCAAGGATGGCGTGACACCACCGATGTAAAGGCCAGTCAAAATCCCTGTGGGAGCGAGCCTGCTCGCTCCCACAGGGGGGCTTCGGTGAACATGGGGTTTGTGTTTGGGCATAAAAAAGGCGACCTGCTAAGGTCGCCTTTTTCATTTGGCTCAGGAATTACTGACCGGCGTAGATCTGATCAAAGATCCCACCATCGTTGAAGTGGGTCTTCTGCACCGTGCGCCAGTCACCAAAGGTCTTCTCAACCGACAGGAAATCCACTTTCGGGAATCGATCGGTGTACTTGGCCAACACCGCCGGGTCACGTGGACGCAGGTAGTTTGCCGCCGCAATCTCCTGACCTTCCGGCGACCACAGGTACTTCAAGTATTCCTCGGCTGCTGCGCGAGTGCCTTTCTTGTCGACCACTTTGTCGACCACCGACACTGGAGGCTCGGCTTCGGCGGAAACGCTTGGGTAGATCACTTCAAACTGGTCACGACCAAACTCGCGGGCAATCATTTCCGCTTCGTTTTCGAAGGTCACCAGTACGTCGCCGATCTGGTTGGTCATGAAGGTGGTGGTGGCTGCACGGCCCCCGGTGTCCAGCACCGGGGCTTGTTTGAACAGCTTGCCGACGAAGTCCTTGGCTTTGTTTTCATCCCCGCCATTCTTCAGCACATAACCCCAGGCCGACAGGTAGGTGTAGCGGCCATTGCCGGAGGTTTTCGGGTTCGGCACGATCACCTGAACGCCATCCTTTAGCAGGTCAGGCCAGTCTTTCAGGGCTTTCGGGTTGCCCTTGCGCACGATGAATACAGTAGCGGAGGTGAATGGCGCGCTGTTGTCCGGCAAGCGCGTGACCCAGTTCTCCGGGACCAGTTTGCCGTTGTCCGCCAGGGCGTTGATGTCGGTGGCCATGTTCATGGTGATGACGTCAGCCGGCAGGCCGTCGATCACTGAGCGCGCCTGTTTGCTCGAACCGCCGAAGGACATCTGCAAGGTGATGTTTTCGTTGTGATCGGCTTGCCAGTGTTTCTGGAAAGCCGCGTTGTAGTCCTTGTAGAAGTCGCGCATCACGTCATAGGAAACGTTGAGCAGGGTCGGTGCGGCCTGGGCCATGCTGGTCAATGCCAGGCCGGCGGCCAGAAGTGAGGCGCCAAAGAGTTTTTTCACTGCGCAGTCCTTGTTCTAATTCAAAAGTGAGGCAATTTGCCAGCGACTATATCTGGATGGGCATAGGCCTTTAAAGATTAAAAAGCTCTTTGCTTATTCCATTTTCTTAAATAGTGCATTGCCGCATCGCGAGCAGAATGCCGCGCCGTGTTCATGGTTGTTTTTCCTGCACACGGGGCAGTCATGCTGTAGCTGTTCGCCGCGCATGGCGTTGGCCAGTTCGGCGGTGAAAATACCGGTGGGCACGGCGATGATCGAGTAACCGGTGATCATCACCAGCGACGAAATCACCTGTCCCAACGGCGTCTTCGGCACGATGTCTCCGAAGCCCACGGTAGTCAGTGTGACAATCGCCCAATAGATGCCTTTGGGAATGCTGGTGAAGCCGTGTTCCGGGCCTTCGATTACGTACATCAGCGTGCCGAACACCGTGACCAGGGTGCAGACGGTGACCAGGAACACCACGATTTTCTGTTTGCTGCCGCGCAATGCCGACATCAGATAGTTGGCTTGCTTGAGGTATGGACTGAGCTTGAGTACACGGAAAATCCGCAGCATGCGAATGATCCGGATAATCAGCAGGTACTGTGCATCGGCGTAATACAGCGCGAGGATGCCGGGCACGATGGCCAGCAAATCCACCAACCCATAGAAGCTGAACGCGTAGCGCCATGGCTTGGGGGAGCAATACAGCCGCAGGATGTATTCGACAGCGAAGACGAAGGTAAAACCCCACTCGATATACGCCAGCACATCGGCGTAGTTCTGGTGAATGGAATCGATGCTGTCGAGCATCACGATGATGATGCTGGCAAGAATGATCAACAGCAGGGTGCCATCGAAACGCCGACCCGCCTTGGTGTCACTCTGGAAAATCATGACGTAAAGGTCTTCACGCCAATTTTTGTTGCTGTTCATGGAAAACGCCTGAACCGGGAATCAACGCAGCCTAGGTTGATTCTCCCCAGGAGCGCAAGGCGCACGGGCCCCCGTCGCTTTGCCGAGCACTTGAGCAGCCGTACGGATCAGCCAGCAAGCGAGGATAAAGGGCGCGGTCAGCGTGGGCAGACCGATCGCGGCAAACATTGGCGTCAGCAGCAGCGCAAATGCAATGCCGGCCAGTGGCAGCCATGGCTGCTGGCGCTGCGCGCTGAAGGCGAGGGCGGCGAGCACGGCGTTATAGCTACCGAGGCCAAGCAGGCCGGTGTAGAAATCGTGGTGCAGCAGGCTCCAACCCATGCCCGCAAGAGACGCCAACAACGCCCAGCAGAATGCGCGACGATCAGCGATCAGCAAACCGGCAGCAATCAATGCACCGGCCAGCGGATGACCGAGGAACATCACCTGGCCGAGACCTTTGAGGGGGGCGGCGAGCATGTTCAGCGTGTTGATTTCGATCAAGTGCGCCTGGGTCGAGGGCGTGGCGAAACACAGCAGCAACCAGCTCAGCCCCACGAAGGGCGCGGTGTAGGCGGGCAGGTATTGGCTGACACGGGCACGCTTGAGCCACTGTTGAGTGAGCATCGCGCTCAGCCCGCCGCAGGCAATGATTACCAGCGGCAGCACAGCGGACCACGGGAAATACAGGCTCAGCAACAAGCCGAGCAAAACCCCGTTGTAACTGAACAGCCCGGCCTGGCGATCAGCCTTGGCGTAGCCGCGACGTTGCGCGGTAAGCAACCCGGCGACGCCACCCAGCAGCGCCCCGCCGAGCAACGCCGGCGCGGTAAACAGAATGGCCAGCAGACACAGCAGACCAAACAGCGGATGGCGCTGGAGGAAGATCTGGCTGAAGCCGTTGAGCAGGGCCGTCGCCCAGTCGGGGCAGTGGGTGTTGAAGTKATTGGCAGGCATGGTAGGTCTGGAAGTCAGTGAAACCGGGTCGCCGGCATCGCCAGCAGGCTGGCTCCCACACTGAATCTCTGTTCAGTCCTGATTTCGTGATCGACACAAAACCAATGTGGGAGCCAGCCTGCTGGCGATGAGGCCGGTAGGGGCGCTCTAGATCAACGTCTCGATGCGCAGTGAGTTAGTCGATCCCGGCTGCCCAAACGGCACACCTGCGGTGATCAATAAGGTGTCGCCACGCTTGGCCATGCCCTGGGCCTGGGCAATCTCCAGCGCCGTAGAACACACCTCGTCCACCTGCCGCAGCCGGTCATTGACCACCGAGTGCACGCCCCACGCTACGGTCAGGCGACGAGCGGTTTGCTGGTTCGGGGTCAGGTTGAGAATCGGCACCGTCGGCCGCTCCCGCGCCGCACGCAAACTCGAGGTGCCGGACTCGCTGTAGTTCACCAGCACCGCCACCGGCAGCACATTGCTGATACGACGAATCGCACAGCTGATCGCGTCGGAAACTGTCGCTTCGGCTTTCGGTCGGCTCACGTCCAGTTGCGTCTGATAGTCCGGGCCGTTTTCCACCTGGCGGATGATTTTGCTCATCATCTGCACCGCTTCCAGCGGGTATTCACCGGACGCGGTTTCTGCCGACAGCATCACCGCATCCGCGCCTTCGGCAACGGCGTTGGCTACATCGGTAACCTCGGCGCGGGTCGGGGCCGGGGAGAAGCGCATCGACTCCAGCATCTGCGTTGCCACCACCACCGGTTTGCCGAGCTGACGACAGATGCTGATGATGTTTTTCTGAATCTGCGGCACGCTTTCGGCCGGCACTTCAACACCCAAGTCACCGCGAGCGACCATGATCGCGTCGCTCAATTCTGCGATTTTCCGTAGATGAGTCACCGCCGATGGCTTCTCGATTTTCGCCATCAAAAACGCTTTGTCGCCGATCAGTTCGCGGGCTTCGCGAATGTCTTCCGGACGCTGCACAAACGACAGCGCGACCCAGTCCACACCCAACTCCAGACCGAAGCTCAGATCGCGGCGATCCTTGGCGGTCAGCGGGCTTAGCTCCAACACTGCTTGCGGCACGTTCACACCTTTGCGGTCCGACAATTCGCCGCCATTGAGTACGGTGGTGTCGATGGCGTCGGAGTACTTGGTCACCACGCGAAGACGCAGCTTGCCGTCGTCCAGCAGCAGGTCCATGCCTGGCTCCAGCGCCGCGATGATTTCCGGGTGAGGCAGGTTGACGCGGCGCTCATCGCCGAGTGTCGGGTCCAGGTCCAGACGCAGGGCCTGACCACGATGCAGTTGCACCTTGCCTTCGGCAAACTTGCCGACCCGCAGTTTCGGGCCTTGCAGGTCCATCAGAATGCCCAACGGATAATTCAGCTGGCGCTCGACTTCACGAATCCACTGGTAGCGCTGCGCATGGTCAGCATGATCGCCGTGGCTGAAGTTCAAGCGGAAAATGTTGACCCCGGCCTTCACCAGTTCGCGGATGTCGTCGATGCCTTCGGTGGCAGGGCCGAGGGTGGCGAGGATTTTAACCTTCTTGTCAGGCGTCATGTTTAGGGCTCTCGAGAATCAGGATGGCGCGGAAGTCGTTGACGTTGGTGCGGGTCGGCTCGGTGACGATCAAGGCGTCCAGCGCCTCGAAATAGCCGTAGCCATTGTTGTTGTCGAGTTCATCGCTGGCGCTCAGACCGAGGGCGGCGGCTCGGGCGTAGCTGTCGGGGGTCATGATCGCGCCGGCGTTGTCTTCGGAGCCGTCGATGCCATCGGTGTCACCGGCCAGGGCATAGACGCCGGACAGGCCTTTGAGGCTATCGGTCAGGCTCAGCAGGAACTCGGCGTTGCGCCCGCCACGGCCGTTGCCGCGAACGGTGACCGTGGTTTCACCGCCAGACAAAATCACGCAGGGCGCTGCCAACGGCTGGCCATGCAAGACCACTTGCCGCGCAATGCCGGCGTGAACCTTGGCCACTTCCCGGGACTCGCCTTCCAGATCACCGAGGATCAGCGGACTGAAACCGGCTTGCCGCGCTTTCACTGCGGCCGCTTCAAGCGACTGTTGCGGACGGGCGATCAATTGGAAATGACTGCGCGCCAGGCTCGGATCGCCGGGCTTTACCGTCTCCGAGTCCGGGCTTTGCAGCCAGTTGCGCACCGAGACCGGGACCTCGATGCCATATCGTTTTAGGATCGCCAGCGCTTCAGCCGAAGTGCTGGGGTCGGCCACGGTCGGGCCGGAGGCGATGACCGTGGCGAGGTCGCCCGGCACATCGGAAATCGCATAGGTATAAACAGTCGCGGGCCAGCAGGCTTTGCCGAGGCGCCCGCCCTTGATCGCCGAGAGGTGCTTGCGTACGCAGTTCATCTCGCCGATGGTTGCGCCGGATTTGAGCAGCGCTTTGTTGATCGATTGCTTGTCGGCCAGGGTGATACCCGCCGCAGGCAGCGCCAGCAGGGCAGAGCCGCCGCCCGAGAGCAGGAAGATCACGCGGTCGTCTTCGGTCAGGTTGCTGACCAGTTCAAAGACACGCTTGGCGACAGCCTGACCGGCCGCATCCGGCACCGGATGGGCCGCTTCGACCACTTCGATTTTTTCGCACGGGGCGCCGTGACCGTAACGCGTCACCACCAGACCGCTCACTTCACCCAGCCAGCAACGCTCGACCACCTGAGCCATGGCGGCGGCCGCTTTGCYGGCACCGATGACGATCACCCGACCGCTGCGGTCTTTGGGCAAATGGGCTTCGAGGACTTGCTGCGGATGGGCGGCGTCGATGGCTGTGGCGAACAGCTCGCGCAGGAATTGTTGCGGATCGACCGACATGGCGGGCTCCCGGAATTCTTGTTATTGGGGTTGGAGCAACTCGGGTCCTTGTGGGAGCCAGCCTGCTGGCGATTCAGGCGCTGAGGTCTATCAGACACACCGCGTTGATTTCATCGCCAGCAGGCTGGCTCCCACAGTGGATTGGTGCAGGGCTTACTTATCGCGAATCGAGAAATTCGCCATGTGTTCCAGTCCCTTGATCAGCGCCGAGTGGTCCCAGTTGCTGCCACCGATGGCCGCGCAAGTGCTGAACACTTGCTGGGTGTTGGCGGTGTTCGGCAGGTTGATGTTGAGCTCCTTGGCACCTTGCAGGGCCAGGTTCAAATCCTTCTGGTGCAGGCTAATGCGGAAGCCTGGGTCGAAGGTGCCTTTGATCATGCGCTCGCCGTGCACTTCGAGGATCTTCGAGGAAGCGAAACCGCCCATCAGCGCTTCACGCACCTTGGCGGGATCCGCGCCGTTTTTCGAGGCGAACAGAAGGGCTTCGGCCACTGCCTGAATGTTCAGTGCAACGATGATCTGGTTTGCCACTTTCGCGGTTTGACCGTCACCGTTACCGCCCACCAGAGTGATGTTCTTGCCCATGGCCTGGAACAGCGGCAGGGCGCGTTCGAAGGCATCGGCATCGCCGCCGACCATGATGCTCAGGCTCGCAGCCTTGGCACCCACTTCACCGCCGGACACCGGCGCGTCGAGGTACTGCGCGCCTTTTTCATTGATTTTGGCGGCGAACGCTTTGGTGGCGGTAGGCGAGATCGAGCTCATGTCGATGACGATTTTGCCTTTGCCGACACCAGCTGCAACGCCGTCGGCGCGGAACAGCACGTCATCGACCTGTGGGGTATCCGGCACCATGACGATGATGAATTCGGCTTCTTGCGCGACTTCTTTCGGGTTGGCAAGGGCGACGGCGCCAGCGGCAATAAGGTCAGCAGGCGCGGCGTCGTGGTGAGCCGACAGGAACAGGCTGTGACCGGCTTTCTGCAGGTTCAACGCCATTGGGTGGCCCATGATGCCGGTGCCGATAAATCCGATTTTAGCCATGAGAAATTCCTCTTTTTTTTATTGCTGCTTCAAGCAAATAGGGGGAGTGCTTCTATGTGGGAGCGAGCTCTGTGGCGAGGGGGCTTGCCCCCGTGGGGTTGCGAAGCAGCCCCAAATCTCTGACGCATTAAAGATTTTGTGAGTGCTACGCACTCAAACGGGGGCAAGCCCCCTCGCCACAGTTCGCTCCCATAAGGGATGTTGTGTCAGATCGCGTTGTGGGTTTTCAGCCAGCCAAGACCTGCTTCCGTGGTGGTCAGCGGCTTATATTCGCAACCCACCCAGCCCTGATAACCGATGCGGTCCAGGTGTTCGAACAGGAAGCGGTAGTTGATTTCACCGGTGCCCGGTTCGTTGCGCCCTGGGTTGTCGGCCAACTGGATGTGGTTGATCTCGCCCAGGTGCGCGGCCATGGTGCGGGCCAGGTCGCCCTCCATGATTTGCATGTGGTAGATGTCGTATTGCAAGAACAGGTTGGCGCTGGCGACCTGTTCGCGAATCGACAGGGCTTGCGCCGTGTTGTTCAGGTAAAAGCCAGGGATGTCGCGGGTGTTGATCGCTTCCATCACCAGTTTGGTGCCTGCCGCTTGCAGCTTGTCGGCCGCGTACTTGAGGTTGGCGACGAAGGTATTTTCCACGGTGGCATCGTCGACGCCTTGTGGACGAATACCGGCCAGGCAGTTGATCTGGGTGTTGCCCAGCACTTGTGCGTAAGCAATCGCCAGATCGACACCAGCGCGGAACTCTTCAACCCGGTCCGGCAGGCACGCAATACCGCGCTCGCCCTTGGCCCAGTCACCGGCAGGCAGGTTGAACAGCACTTGAGTCAGACCGTTGGCATCTAGCTTGGCCTTGATCTCGGCGGAGCTGAAGTCGTAGGGGAACAGGTACTCGACACCACTGAAACCGGCCTTGGCGGCCGCTTCGAAACGGGCAAGAAAATCCTGCTCAGTGAACAGCATGGACAGGTTGGCTGCGAAACGCGGCATGGTGGTCTCCCGTTTTAAGTTCTCGTTCCCACGCTCTGCGTGGGAATGCCTCTTTGGACGCTCTGCGTCCGTTTGGGACGCGGAGCGTCCCGGGCTGCATTCCCACGCAGAGCGTGGGAACGATCATCAATCCAGCAACGAAATCGCGGTAGGTGCGTCGTTGCCGACCAGCGCCAGGTCTTCGAATTCGTTGATGGCGTTGATCTCGGTGCCCATGGAAATGTTGGTCACGCGCTCCAGAATAATCTCGACGATCACCGGCACCTTGAACTCTTCGATCAGCTCCTGGGCCTTACGCAGGGCAGGCTGGATCTGACTTGGTTCAAACACACGCAGTGCCTTGCAGCCGAGGCCTTCGGCCACCGCGACGTGATCGACGCCGTAACCGTTGAGTTCCGGAGCGTTCAGGTTGTCGAAGGACAGCTGCACGCAGTAGTCCATGTCGAAACCGCGCTGAGCCTGACGAATCAGCCCCAGGTACGAATTGTTTACCACAACGTGGATGTACGGCAGCTTGAACTGCGCGCCCACTGCCAACTCTTCGATCATGAACTGGAAATCATAGTCGCCCGACAGCGCCACGACCTTGCGAGTCGGATCAGCCTTGACCACGCCCAGTGCCGCCGGAATGGTCCAGCCCAGGGGGCCGGCCTGACCGCAGTTGATCCAGTGCCGCGGTTTGTACACATGCAGGAACTGCGCGCCGGCAATCTGCGACAGACCGATTGTGCTGACGTAGCAGGTGTCTTTGCCGAACACCTGGTTCATCTCTTCATAAACGCGCTGTGGTTTGACCGGCACGTTGTCGAAGTGAGTCTTGCGGTGCAGGCTGGCTTTGCGCTGCTGGCAGTCTTGCAGCCAGGCGCTGCGGTTCTTCAGCTTGCCGGCGGCTTGCCATTCACGAGCGATTTCGATGAACACGGTCAGCGCGGCGGCGGCGTCGGAGACGATGCCCAGGTCCGGGTTGAACACGCGGCCGATCTGGGTCGGTTCGATGTCGACGTGAATGAATTTGCGGCCTTCGGTGTACACATCGATCGAACCAGTGTGGCGGTTGGCCCAACGGTTACCGACACCCAGCACCAGGTCGGACTTGAGCATTGTCGCGTTGCCGTAGCGGTGCGAGGTTTGCAGACCGACCATGCCGACCATCAGCGGGTGATCGTCCGGAATGGTGCCCCAACCCATCAGGGTCGGAATGACTGGAATGCCCGTCAGCTCGGCGAACTCGACCAGCAAGTCGCTTGCGTCGGCATTGATGATGCCGCCACCCGCCACCAGCAACGGACGCTCGGCCTGATCGAGCATGGCCAGGGCCTTCTCGATTTGCACGCGGTTCGCAGTCGGCTTGGCCAGCGGCAGGGGTTGGTAAGCGTCGATATCGAATTCGATTTCCGCCATCTGCACGTCGAATGGCAGGTCGATCAGCACCGGGCCGGGACGGCCGGAGCGCATTTCATAGAAGGCTTTCTGGAACGCGTAAGGCACCTGGCCCGGTTCCATGACGGTGGTTGCCCACTTGGTCACTGGCTTGACGATGGCGGTGATGTCGACGGCCTGGAAATCTTCCTTGTGCATACGGGCGCGGGGAGCCTGGCCGGTAATGCAGAGTATCGGGATCGAGTCCGCCGAGGCGCTGTAGAGCCCGGTGACCATGTCCGTAC
The DNA here is from genome assembly GCF_056400445.1 of Pseudomonas sp. P5_B2. Lineage (NCBI taxonomy): Bacteria > Pseudomonadati > Pseudomonadota > Gammaproteobacteria > Pseudomonadales > Pseudomonadaceae > Pseudomonas > Pseudomonas sp. P5_B2. The sequence goes on from NZ_JBFULH010000006.1 coordinate 36,345, forward strand.
CGGCAGGGCCGGAAGTGCCGATGCACACGCCAATGTTGCCGGCCTTGGTGCGGGTGTAACCCTCGGCCATGTGCGAGGCGCCTTCAACGTGGCGAGCGAGGACGTGATCGATGCCACCGACCTTCTGCAAGGCGGAGTACAGCGGGTTGATCGCGGCGCCCGGGATGCCAAAAGCGGTATCAACCCCTTCACGGCGCATCACCAGAACGGCGGCTTCGATTGCTCTCATTTTGCTCATTGTTTTGTGCCTCTTACGTTTTGTAATTGTATACAAGTGGCTTTGCGCAGAGTGTATTCACGGCGGACGGCGCAGGTCAATCCATTTTCTCAAGCGCTTGTTTCATTCGTCTGAAGCCCAATCCTGTGTGGCTTTTCGTCGCATGTGGCGCTTTTCGATAATTATTGTATACAAAAAAATAACTCATTGTGTTCTATTTGTTGCATCGGTCTGCGGCACAACGGCGCAGTCCAACGGCTTTCCGAAAAACAAAATGAGGACGGCACCATGAGCGCTTTAACCTTGAAAGTCGCAGTCAACCTGATCAATCAGGCCATCTCTGCAGGGCGTGCAATCTCGGCGGCTCCATTGACCATTGCGGTACTGGATGCCGGTGGGCACCTGATCACCCTGCAACGCGAAGACGGCGCCAGCCTGCTACGCCCGCAAGTCGCCATCGGCAAAGCCTGGGGCGCTATCGCGCTGGGCAAAGGCTCGCGTTTACTGGCACTGGATGCGCAACAACGCCCGGCCTTTATCGCGGCCCTTAATAGTCTGGGGCAGGGGAGCGTAGTGCCGGCACCGGGTGGTGTGCTGATTCGGGATCAGGACGGCAACGTGCTGGGAGCGGTGGGGATTAGCGGTGATCTTTCGGATGTGGATGAGCAATGTGCGATCAATGCGATCGAGGCGTTGGGGCTGACGGCGGATGCTGGGGTGACTGCTTGATTATTGGGTGAATGATTGACCGCTTTCGCGAGCAGGCTCACTCCCACATTTGACCGCGTTCTACACTTGAAACTCGGTCAAATGTGGGAGCGGGCTTGCTCGCGAAGACGACGTGACTGACACATCAAGCTAAAGGTTTACTCCACTCTTATGCACTCACCGGTCTAGCCTTCTCATATCTTACTTATGAGGGGGGCAAAGGAATGCCTGAGCTGTCTGCTTCACATCGCCTGCGGATTGGTCGTTTTGCTGAACAGAACCGGATCTATCATCTGACTGCCAACACACTCAAGCGCGAACCTGTCTTCAGGGACTACGTATTGGGCAGGAAGGTTGTGCTCCAATTCAGGCAAGTTCAGGAGCAAGGCTTCGCCGATACCTTGGCTTTCGTCGTGATGCCTGACCATTTTCACTGGTTAATACAACTGCACCGAGGTTCACTCGGGGAGTTGATGTGCCAAACCAAATCGCTGAGCGCGCGATCAATCAATGTGGCGACAGGTAGAACGGGAAGCCTGTGGCAGCAGGGTTTCCATGATCATTCGCTGCGACAGGAAGAAAGTCTGGTCAGAATTGCGAGGTATGTCGTAGCTAACCCATTGAGGGCGAGACTGGTTGAAAAGTTGGGCGACTATCCGTTGTGGGATGCGATCTGGGTTTGATTTTAAACCGCGTCGCCCCCTTCGCGAGCAAGCCCGCTCCCACATTTAACTGAGTTCCAACCTGAGGACGCGGTCGAGTGTGGGAGCGGGCTTGCTCGCGAATGAAGCGCCGTGGTTTAACGATCCGGCTCACAACCCTTGAGCACCAACCGAATGATCGTCTGCGCCGCCGCCTCGTAATCAGCCTCATCCAGCTTGGTTTTTCCGGTAATGGCTGTGATCTGCCAGTCAAAGTCGGCATAGGTCTGGGTCGCGGCCCAGATGCTGAACATCAGGTGGTTGGGGTCAATGCCGGCGATCTGGCCACGGTCGATCCAGGTCTGGATGCAGTCGATGTTGTGTCTGGCCTGAGCGTTGAGCTGTTCGACCAGGTCAGGGCTCAAGTGTGGGGCGCCGTGCATGATTTCGCTGGCGAACACCTTGGAGGCGAACGGCAGGTCGCGTGAGATGCGGATTTTCGAGCGAATGTAGCCGCTCAGCACTTCGCTGGGTTCACCGTCGGCGTTGAACGGCGTCGAGGCCTGCAGAATCGGCTCGATGATACTTTCCAGGACCTCGCGGTAGAGGTTTTCCTTGGATTTGAAGTAGTAGTAGACGTTGGGCTTGGGCAAACCCGCCTTGGCCGCGATGTCACTGGTTTTGGTCGCAGCGAAGCCCTTGTCGGCAAATTCCTCACTGGCGGCACGCAGGATCAGTTCTTTGTTGCGCTCGCGGATAGTGCTCATAAACCAGGGGGTTCCTTGCCTGTTCTGGCGGTTGCGCATGGTATCACCGGCTTCGCGCGGCGCTCAAGAATGCCCCGTGCGGCGTGCCGGCGCGCTATGCTGCATGGCATTCATTGAAGAAGGACACCTGATTCATGGCAGGAAGCAGTTTGCTGGTGCTGCTCGACGACATCGCCGCGGTACTCGACGATGTGGCGTTGATGACCAAAATGGCCGCCCAAAAGACCGCTGGCGTGCTCGGTGACGATCTGGCGCTCAACGCCCAGCAGGTCAGCGGTGTGCGTGCCGAGCGGGAAATCCCGGTGGTCTGGGCTGTTGCCAAGGGCTCGTTTCGCAACAAACTGATCCTGGTGCCCTCGGCATTGGCGATCAGCGCGTTCATTCCGTGGCTGGTCACGCCGTTGTTGATGGTCGGCGGCGCGTACCTGTGTTTTGAAGGTTTCGAAAAACTCGCGCACAAATTCCTGCACAGCAAGGCTGAAGATCAGGCCGAGCACGCTGAGCTGGTTGAAGCGGTGGCCGATCCAGCGGTCGATCTGGTGGCCTTCGAGAAAGACAAGATCAAGGGTGCGGTGCGTACCGACTTCATCCTGTCGGCAGAAATCATCGCCATCACCCTCGGCATCGTGGCGGATGCGTCGCTGACCCAGCAAGTCATCGTGCTCTCGGGCATTGCCATCGTCATGACCATCGGCGTGTATGGCCTGGTGGCGGGCATCGTCAAACTCGACGACCTCGGTTTGTGGTTGAGCCAAAAGTCGCGCCCGTTGGCCAAAAGCATCGGCGGCGCGATTTTGCGAGCGGCACCGTACTTGATGAAAAGCCTGTCGGTGATTGGGACTGCGGCCATGTTCCTGGTGGGTGGCGGAATCCTGACTCACGGCGTACCGGTGGTTCATCACTGGATCGAAAGCGTCAGTGCCGGGGCGGGCGGTGCCGGGTTTATCGTGCCGACATTGGTGAATGCAGTGGCGGGAATTATCGCGGGGGCGGTGGTATTGGCGGGTGTACTGGCTGCCGGCAAAATCTGGAAAGCACTAAAACACTAGAACCTGGCACTATCAAAAGGTGGGAGCGAGCCTGCTCGCGATGAGGCCCTAACATTCAGCATCTATGTTGACAGTTAAATCGCTACCGCGAGCAGGCTCACTCCCACAAGGGATTTGTGATGTGGCTGGAATGTAAAAAGGCCATCGACTCGCATCGAATGGCCTTTTTTGTTGCCGCCGGATTTACTCGGCGACCTGCAACTTGCGCGCCTCGGTGTACACGAACCGTACTTTCTCGTACTCGAACGGGGAGTTCAGCTGACCATAACGGAAGTTGGTCTGGTTGCGTTTGTCGATGCCGCGCAGGATCCAGACTTCAGGATGGTTGGAGCTGACTTCAGCCACGTTCAGGAAGTTGATCGCCGTGTCTATGGTGAAGTCCACCGCCAATCCGCTGGTGTCACGGATGTTGGACGGCCCGAGGATTGGCAGAACGAAGTAGGCACCGCCCGGCACACCGTAGAACCCAAGCGTCTGACCGAAGTCTTCGTTCTGGCGCGGCAGGCCCATGGCGGTCGCCGGGTCCCACAGGCCGGCGATACCGATGGTGGTGTTGAGTAGCAGACGCGCCGTGGTTTCCAACGAGCGCTTGCCTTTGAACTGCAACAGGCTGTTCACAAGGTTCGGCACATCACCGATGTTATTGAAGAAGTTGCTGACACCGGTGCGCAGGAAGCTTGGCGTGATATAGCGATAACCGTCGACTACAGGCAGGAACACCCATTGATCGAAGCGGTAGTTGAAGTGGTAAACCCGACGGTTCCACTCTTCCAGCGGGTCGTAGACGGCCAGTGCGTTGAGTGTCGAGCGTTCGAACTCGCGCTGATCCAACCCTGGGTTGAATTTGAGTTTGCTCAGCGGCTCCTTGAAGCCGTCACTGTCGACCACAACAGGCGCATTGGCTTTGCTGTTGTCGGCATTGGCAACGCCTGCACAGAGTAACGCAGCGATTAGCAGGAGGTATTTAGCCACGGAAGAACTCCAGCATGGCGTCGCTGTTGACGCGATAGTTAAGGTTGCCGCAATGGCCGCCGTATGGATAAACGGTCAAGCGATTACCGAAAGTCTTGCGCAGGAAGCCGAGGTCGCCAGGGCCAAGGATCACGTCGTCGGCGTTGTGCATCACTGCAATTTTCGGGCTGTTGTGCAGGTAGTCCTTGAGGGCATAGAGGCTCACCTGGTCGATCAGTTGCAGCAGGCTGCCGCCGTCGGTGCGGGCACGCCACATCGGGATAACCTGTTCTGTGATGTAGCAGTCGAAGTCGCACTGCAGTGCACGCTTGAGAAACGGCGTGAGGCTGGTGCCTTCGGTGATCGGGAATTTCGGTGGCGTAATCAGGCCGCGACGGTTGATCAGGTCCGAGGTGAAGGCGATGTCGGCCGCCGAGAAGCGGAACGACGTGCCGATCGCCATGGCCATCTGTTCGTTGGTCAGCTGCTCCTTGGACTGCATGAAGTCATAGAGCAGGGCATCGTTGAGGTCGATGTAGCCTTTCTCCTGGAAGTAGCGGGTCAGTTTGTTCAACACCAGCTCATAGAAAGTGGTGCTGCTGTTGATGCCCTTGACCTCCGTCTGCACCAGCTTGTCCAGGTTGTTGATCGAGGTGTACAAGTTGACCGGCGGGTTGAGCAGCAAGACTTTCTTGAAGTTGAAACTGCGGCGTGTCTCGTCCAGGTGCGCGACAAACGCCGCGTCCAGTGCACCCAGGCTGTAACCGGTCAGGTAGTAATCGGTGACGGGCAGTTTCGGGTTTTGCGCCCGCACGGCCTGCATCACCCGATACAAGTCTTCGGCGTCTTCCTTGGTGACGCCCGGAGTGGCAAAACGTGAAGCGGCGCTGATGAAGTCGAAACTGGTCGGCGATGACAGTTGCACCACATGGTAGCCAGCCTTGTAGTAGAGCTTTTTCAGGTATTCATTGAGGGTGCTGTCAAAACGTGCACCGGTGCCGGCAATCAGGAAGATGAGCGGTGCGGCTTTATCTTGCGTAGCGATGCGGTAAGTCAGCTTCTTCACCGCCCAAAAGTTTTCTGGCAGTTCGAATGCACGCTCCGGGCGTACCGTGAGGCTGCGATCCTCCTGATCGATGTCGGCGTCCAGCGGCAATTCCGGGCGCAGGTTTGGAGGTGTCGTGGCGATGGTCGCCTCGAACGGGTTAGTTAAGGGGTAGCCATAACTGGCGGCGTCGACATCGACCGCCAGTGCGGACGCACTCAATATAAGGCCGCCGAAGAGGGCGGCGAAGCGCAAGGAACGGAGCATGACTAGATCCCTTAGAAGAAGGTGCCGAATGAAGTTCGCAGGCTATGACCATCGGGGTTGCGCCAAAGTGCCACGCATCGGCACCAAAGAGGCTTATTTCCGGTAATAGTAGCTGGACGATACACTTAGCAGTGATTTCGTGACCAGTTTTATGTTGCTCACGTTTGCATACTGTTGTCGGGAGATTAAGCTGGCGGCCGTTTTCGCCTATTGGAGTGCTTCATGTCCCGCCGTCTGCCCGTGGTTTTGTTGCTCGTATTGCTGCCTTTATGGCTGGCCGCCAGTTACGGCGCGCGTTATGGCTTCATGGAGGATGCGCAGTGGGTGGGCCTCTGCGTGGACGAGGCAAGCCGCTGGGAATGTGCGGTTCGTTCAAACCTGGGCTTGATGATTCACTTCAACCTGTTGGGTTGGGCGGCGATTGCGGCAGCCGCGCTTGGCTTCGTGCTGCCGGGCCGGGCAGGGTGGTGGCTGGCGGTGCTGGCGCTGGTGTTCGGATTTCCGGCGTTGGCGTTGTACAACACGACGCTGGCTGTTTTTGCGGTGGTGATTGCGGGGTTGCGACTGGTCCGGGAAAGCCGCGTCGCCTGATAGTCAGCCTTCGCGAGCAAGCCCGCTCCCACATTTRATCTTTGGCGTACACAGATTATGCGTTCACCGAAGATYAAATGTGGGAGCGGGCTTGCTCGCGAAGAGGCCAGCAGCTTCGCCGAAGATTATCCTTTGCGAACCCGCAAACTGCGCCACAACGCCGCCACCATCAGCATACTCACCAACGCCCAACCCCACGCCTGCTGGTTTTGCAATCCTTCACGGTACAGCTGTGGCGCAATGCTTGCGCCAATAATGAAGCTCAGCAACGCAATCTCCCGACGTGGCACGTTCACCGGGCGGCACAGGTAAACCATTGCCGGCAGGATGAATGCCACGCTCGGGAAGCTGCGATAACGCGGATCGAGCACCAGTTCCAGCATCATCACCGCCGCGGCAAAACCCGCTGTCGCGAGCAGCCAGCCAGCCCGGCGCTCCAACGCGTTGAATGCCCGCCCACGCCAACCGGCGCGAGCGCTCAACGTCAGCGCTGCATGAGCCAGCACCAACAGATTCAAAGCTGTCAGCAGCGCCACCCACAACCATTCGCTGGCAAACCGCGTGGTAACTCGGGCCAGATCACCCCAGGCTCCAATCGAGCAAGCCGCCAGCGCGCCGAGCAGTGGCAGCACCAGCGCCGCGCGAGTGCTGCGAACGCGTCCGCCGAGGATCAGCGTGCCGAGGAAAATCAAGCCACCCACCGCCAGCCATTTCGACCAGTACGGCACGTTAGTCACCGGACCTGCCAATACACCCTTGTCCTGACGATCGGCGTCGAACAGTCCCCAGTAACCACCGACCGCACCTTCACTGGCGCGTTTCCATGGCTGGTCGAAGGCTTCGATCAGGTTGTAATGCCAGCCTTGCTGCTCAGCCATGGCGACAAAGCCGCGAATGAATTTGGCTTCATTGACCCGGCTCGGCAGGGCGGTCTCGCGTTGACGGCCTTCGCTCGGCCAGCCGGTTTCCCCGATCATCACGTCTTTGGGCGCGAACTTGTTGCCGAACTCCTGACGCACTTGGGCCACATGTTGCAAGGCCGCGTCGATGTTCGAGGGATCATCTTCCCAGTACGGCAGCAAGTGGATGGTCAGGAAGTCCACCGCCGGAGCGATTTCCGGGTGCTTGAGCCAGAACTCCCAGACGTCGGCGTAAGTGACTGGCTGTTTAACCTGGCTTTTGACCTTGTTGATCAGCTTGGCCAGTTGTGCACCGGTGACCTCTTTGCGCAGCAGGGTTTCGTTGCCGACGATGACCGAGGTCACGACATCGGCGTTGGCATTCGCCGAGGCGATCAGCAGATCAACCTCTTTCTCGGTGTCGATCGGGTTGCTGTTGACCCAGGCGCCGATCATCAGTTTCAGACCGTGCTTGCGTGCCAGATCAGGGATGGCCTCCAGACCGGTCATGGAATAGGTGCGGATGCATTCGAAGCTTTTGGCCAGCAGCGCAAGGTCGGCATCCATACGCTCCGGGCGCAATTTGAACGGCTGATCGAACGGTGATTGGTCCTTGTCGAACGGGGTGTAGGAGGCGCATTGCAGTTTGTGCGTTGCGCTGGCCACGTCCGGCAGAATCACCGGTTGACCGAGGCCGTACCAGAAGCCGCCGAAGGCAAACAGCCCCAGCAGGCAGGCGAACAGATAAGCAAAAAAAGGAAAGCGTGATGTCGCGGGCATGGTCAGGGCGTCTGGGAGCAAAGCCGCGCATGTTACCTGCATTTGCCGCAGATCAGGTGCCCTGCATAACCTTGACATGCAAAGTTCGAGCGGATTGGCCGAGGTGTTGGCGCTGCTCACGAACTATGGCGTTCTGATGTCGTTTCTCGGTGCCTTGAGGTCGCTGGTAGAGCAGGTCGCGGTTGTCGTCCGGTTGATTATCGACGCATCAGTGCTCTCATGGATAAATCACGCTGATGTTCGAGTTTGCGGTGGGCGTGATGGGGGCGCTGTGCACCATAACTATACGTTGACGCGACTCGGCATCCGTCGAGCGCAGCACTTTCGGGGAAGTAACGATGAAGATGCGACGACTTTTAGGCGCAGGTGCCGCTCTGGTGCTTGCGATCGGCTCCACCATGGCCAGTGCCGAGACCAAGACCCTGAGCATTGGTTACGTTGACGGCTGGTCCGACAGTGTCGCGACGACTCACGTAGCGGCAGAAGTGATCAAACAGAAACTGGGTTATGACGTGAAGCTGCAAGCCGTTGCTACCGGGATCATGTGGCAGGGTGTAGCCACTGGCAAACTCGACGCCATGTTGTCGGCCTGGCTGCCGGTGACGCACGGTGATTACTGGACCAAGAACAAGGATCAGGTGGTCGATTACGGTCCGAACTTCAAAGACGCGAAAATCGGTTTGATCGTGCCGGAGTACGTCAAGGCCCAAAGCATCGCCGATCTGAAAACCGACGACAGCTTCAAAAACCGCATTGTCGGCATCGACGCCGGTTCAGGCGTGATGATCAAGTCCGAACAGGCCATCAAGGACTACGACCTGACCGGGTATCAACTCAAAGCCAGTTCCGGCGCCGGCATGATTGCCGAGCTGACCCGTGCCGAGAAGAAAAACGAATCCATCGCGGTGACCGGTTGGGTGCCGCACTGGATGTTTGCGAAGTGGAAACTGCGCTTCCTGGACGATCCGAAAGGCGTTTATGGCGCCGCTGAAACTGTAAATAACATCGGTAGCAAAGAACTCGCCACCAAAGCGCCGGAAGTGGCCAAGTTCCTGAAAAACTTCCAGTGGGCGTCGAAAGACGAAATTGGCGAAGTCATGTTGGCGATTCAGGACGGCGCCAAGCCGGACGCTGCGGCGAAAGATTGGGTGGCCAAACACCCGGAGCGTGTTGCCGACTGGATCAAATGATTTGAACTGACGCGTCTGTTCAGCACCTCTCAAGGCCCCTTCGCACTCAAGCCAAGGGGCCTTTTGCTTTTCTGTAGGAGCCTGGCTTGCCAGCGATCGCGGTCTCAAGATCGCCATCGCCGGCAAGCCGGGCTCCTACAGGGAACAAAACAGTAATGGCGTTCTAAGACTAAGGTCGTCTGGAACCTGTCCCGCAGCCGCATAGAGTGGATAACGTTCCAACATTAATCTGTGCTGCGAGGATAAAAACAATGAACGACAGCATTTACCTCTCGATTCAAAACAGCCCGCGCTTCAAGGAGCTGGTCAGTAAGAGGGAGCGATTCGCCTGGATACTTTCGGCGATCATGCTTGGGCTTTACTCCGGATTCATCCTTTTGATTGCTTACGGGCCGCAAATACTGGGGGCGAAAATCAGCCCTGAGTCTTCGATTACCTGGGGGATACCGATTGGTGTCGGGCTGATTCTCTCGGCCTTTATCCTGACTGCAATCTACGTACGACGCGCCAATGGCGAATTCGACGACCTGAACAATGCGATTCTCAAGGAGGCTCAGCAATGATCCGGCGTCTAATGGCTCTATTGAGCGTTGCAGCATTCGCACCAGGGGCCTGGGCGGCTGACGCCTTGACCGGTGCAGTGACCAAACAACCGCTGAACATCCCTGCGATCTTGATGTTCGTGGCGTTCGTTGGCGCGACTTTGTACATCACTTACTGGGCCTCCAAGAAAAACAACTCGGCCGCCGACTATTATGCGGCGGGCGGCAAGATCACCGGTTTCCAGAACGGTCTGGCGATTGCCGGTGACTACATGTCTGCGGCGTCGTTCCTGGGCATTTCCGCTCTAGTGTTCTCTTCCGGCTACGACGGCCTGATCTACTCGATCGGCTTCCTGGTGGGCTGGCCGATCATTCTGTTCCTGATCGCCGAGCGCCTGCGTAACCTGGGTAAATACACCTTCGCCGACGTGGCGTCCTACCGCCTCGGGCAAACCCAGATCCGCTCGCTGTCCGCTTGCGGCTCGCTGGTGGTGGTGGCGTTCTACCTGATCGCGCAAATGGTCGGTGCCGGCAAGTTGATCCAGCTGTTGTTCGGCCTCGACTACCACGTCGCGGTCATTCTGGTCGGTATCCTGATGTGCATGTATGTGTTGTTCGGCGGCATGCTGGCGACTACATGGGTGCAGATCATCAAGGCTGTGCTGTTGCTGTCCGGTGCTTCGTTCATGGCGCTGATGGTGATGAAGCACGTCAACTTCGACTTCAACACATTGTTCTCCGAGGCGATCAAGGTTCACCCTAAAGCTGAGGCGATCATGAGCCCGGGCGGTCTGGTGAAAGATCCGATCTCCGCGTTCTCCCTTGGCCTGGCACTGATGTTCGGTACTGCTGGCCTGCCGCACATCCTGATGCGCTTCTTCACCGTGAGTGATGCGAAAGAAGCTCGCAAGAGCGTGCTGTATGCAACCGGCTTCATTGGCTACTTCTACATCCTGACCTTCATTATCGGCTTCGGCGCGATCTTGCTGGTCAGCACCAACCCAACTTTCAAAGACGCGGCTGGCGCGCTGTTGGGCGGCAACAACATGGCGGCGGTGCATTTGGCCAACGCGGTGGGTGGCAGTATTTTCCTCGGCTTCATCTCGGCGGTAGCATTTGCGACCATTCTGGCGGTTGTTGCCGGTCTGACCCTGGCCGGTGCATCGGCGGTGTCTCATGACCTGTATGCCAGCGTAATCAAGAAGGGCAAGGCCAACGAGAAAGACGAGATTCGCGTCTCGAAAATCACCACCATCGCTCTGGCGGTGCTGGCGATCGGTCTGGGCATTCTGTTCGAAAGCCAGAACATCGCGTTCATGGTGGGCCTGGCGTTCTCCATCGCGGCAAGTTGCAACTTCCCGGTGCTGCTGCTTTCCATGTACTGGAAGAAGCTGACCACCCGCGGTGCGATGATCGGCGGCTGGCTGGGGCTGATCAGCGCTGTTGGTTTGATGGTGCTTGGTCCAACCATCTGGGTGCAGATCCTGCATCACGAGAAGGCGATCTTCCCGTATGAATACCCAGCACTGTTCTCGATGGCGATTGCCTTTGCCGGTATCTGGTTCTTCTCGATCACTGACAAGTCGGCCGCTGGTGTCAAAGAGCGCGCGCTGTTTTTCCCTCAGTTTGTTCGTTCGCAGACTGGTTTGGGGGCGAGTGGGGCGGTTTCGCACTAAGGCTTCAAGTCTGGTTATGTAAGCTGCCTTAAAACAGAAATGCCCCGGTCGAGAGATCGGGGCATTTTTTATTGGGCGGTTATCGGACGCTGTATGGCGTTTCCTGTATCGGGTGTACATATCCGTTTCTGCGGTAACGGCGATTGGCGGTTTCGCTCTTACAGTGAGTCCCTTTTCCAAACGCCGAAAAGGAACCAAAAGGCTTTGCCCTTCCATTCGGTGCCTCGCTTAGGCTCGGCATGCCCTCACTCCGGCATTGCTCCGGGGGCCCGCCGCCATCGGCCATCCATGGCCGGGGGCGGCTACCGCGGCATCCTTGCGGCGGTGCCCCTCCGCAACGCCTGCGTTCGGCCTCTGGGAAAGGGGCAACAGATCAAGATCAAGATCAAAAGCCGAAGCAACAGCAACGGCAACGGCAAGATCAACAGCTTCGCGAGCAAGCCCGCTCCCACAGTTGGACAGGGTACATCCCTGAGAGATTGGTCGGCTGTCAGGCCGCCTTCGGTGGCAGGCCAGCTCCCACAATGGCCCGGCGTACGCCCTGGCTTCTCACCACTCATCAGGCCGAGTGTTAGCTCGCCTGCAGCTTTTGATGTTGAGGCACCGCCCCCTCGAGAGGCCGAGTGGAGGTTCTGCGCAGTGGGCATCCCGGCAAGAATGCCGGGTTAGCCGCCCCCGGCCATGGATGGCCGATGGCGGCGGGCCC
>NZ_JBFULH010000007.1:0-46698 GCF_056400445.1 Pseudomonas sp. P5_B2
CCACTTGGCCATGATCGAGCCGCCACGGGAAACAATACCGGTCACACGTTTGGCGGTCAGCGGCACGTAGCGCAGCAATACGCCGGCATGGATGGTGAAGTAGTCGACGCCCTGCTCGGCTTGCTCGATCAGCGTGTCGCGGAACAGCTCCCAAGTCAGGTCTTCAGCGGCGCCGCCGACTTTTTCCAGGGCCTGGTAAATCGGCACGGTACCGATTGGCACCGGCGAGTTACGGATGATCCACTCGCGGGTTTCGTGAATATGTTTGCCGGTGGACAAGTCCATGACCGTGTCCGAACCCCAGCGAATGCCCCAGGTCAGCTTCGCTACTTCTTCTTCGATGGACGAACCCAGCGCGCTGTTGCCGATGTTGCCGTTGATCTTCACCAGGAAGTTACGGCCGATGATCATCGGTTCCAGTTCGGTGTGGTTGATGTTGGCCGGAATGATCGCGCGACCGCGGGCGATCTCGTCACGGACGAATTCGGGGGTGATGATTTTCGGCACGCTGGCGCCGAAGCTGTGGCCGGCGTGTTGCTGGTCCAGCAGGCCGGCGGCGCGGGCCACTTCCAGCTTCATGTTTTCGCGGATGGCAACGTATTCCATCTCGGCGGTGATGATGCCTTTGCGGGCGTAGTGCATCTGGCTGACGTTAGCCCCGGCCTTGGCGCGGCGCGGATTGTTGACGTGGGCGAAGCGCAGTTTGGTCAGTTCGGCATCAGCGAGGCGTTCCTGGCCGAAGTTGGAGCTCAAGCCCGGCAGGCGTTCGGTGTCGCCACGGGACTCGATCCACGCTGAACGCACATCGGCCAGGCCTTTGCGCACGTCGATGATGACATTGGGATCGGTGTACGGGCCCGAGGTGTCGTACACAACCACCGGCGCATTGATCTCGCCGCCGAAATCGGTCGGGGTCACGTCCAGGCTGATTTCGCGCATAGGCACGAGGATGTCGGGGCGCGAGCCCTGAACATAGATTTTTTGCGAGCGGGTAAACGGTTGAACCGACTGTTGATCGACTTGGGCCGAATCACTCAGGTTCATCGTATTTTTTGGTTTTATCGTCATCACGGGCTCTCCAGACAGCATCCAGGCAGTGGAATTTTGTCGGAGCGAACCTGTAACGAATGGACGCAGCCAATCAGCCATGACAATGCTGTTGGTGCTGTGCTCAGTGCTCGAGGGGTGTTCGATTGTCGAACAACATCCCGGACGAAGCACAAGAGGACTCGCCGGGTGACGAGAAATCTTGTTCCCTACGCAGGCGTTAACCTGATCAGGTTCAACGGGATCCGAAATTATTCGATCTCAGCCTCATAGCAAGGCACCCCGACAAGAACCCGGCCAGTCTAGACACAACTGACAGAGAACGCCAATACCGCTATAAACACCATGATGAATGGCGTATTCCGGATTGTTCCCGCCCTCTCGCACAACTACACTCGCTACGCCAAGCCACGCATTGACGTGGTACGTGCCGCGCCTTAGCCTTGGCGCTCAAATTATTTGTGTAATATTTTTTCTAGGGAACGCCTATGCTGCGCAAACTCTCACTGGCCATTGCCGTGTCTTGTGCGTCCAATGGAATGGCCTGGGCAGCAGAAGCGCCCGTTTCAAACAAGAACGATCTGGTCAGTGTCTACCAGGAAGCAAAGGCCAACAACGCCGACCTCGCGGCGGCCATCGCTCAATATGGCGCACAGAAAGAAGTCGTGCCCCAGGCCCGTGCCGGCCTGCTGCCCAATCTTTCGGGCGGTGCCGAACTGGCTAACGTGCGCACCTCGATCGATCAGCCTTCATCGACGGCCAATCGCGCTGCAAATTCGTATCAGGCCACCCTGGCGCAGCCGCTGTTCCGTGCTGATCGCTGGTTCCAGTTCCAGGCCGCCAAGGACGTCAACGAACAGGCCGCCCTGCAACTCTCGGCCACCGAGCAAAACCTGATCCTGCAGACGGCTGAAAATTACTTCAACGTGTTGCGTACCCAAGACAACCTGGCGTCGACCAAGGCCGAAGAAGCGGCGTTCAAACGCCAGCTCGACCAGTCCAATGAACGCTTCGATGTTGGCCTGTCGGACAAGACCGACGTGCTCAACTCACAAGCCAGCTACGACACCGCACGCGCCAACCGAATCGTTGCACAGCGCCAGGTAGATGACGCGTTTGAAGCACTGATCACTTTGACCAACCGTCAATACAAGTCGATTTGGGGCGTCACCCACAGCCTGCCGATCTTGCCACCGTCTCCGAACGACGCCAAAGCCTGGGTCGATACGGCGGCCAGACAGAACTTGAATTTGCTGGCCAGCAACTTCGCGGTCAGTGCTGCAGAAGAAACCCTCAAGCAGCGCAAGGCCGGTCATTTGCCGACGGTCGACGCTGTGGCGAAATACGAAAAAGGTGACAACGACGCACTGGGTTTCAGCAACCCGAACTTCGCTGGTCAGCCGTACAGTGGCAACGTCGAGCAAACGACCCTGGGCCTGCAACTGAACATCCCGATTTACAGCGGTGGCCTGACCACCTCCCAAGTGCGTCAATCGTATGCTCAGCTGGACCAGACCGAGCAGCAACGCGAAGCGCTGCGCCGGCAGATCGTGGAAAGCACCCGCAATCTGCACCGCGCGGTGAACACTGACGTTGATCAGGTTTCGGCGCGCAAACAGTCGATCATCTCCAACCAGAGTGCGGTGGAAGCGACCGAAATCGGTTATCAGGTGGGGACACGCAACATCGTCGACGTACTGGATGCGCAGCGTTCGCTGTACACCTCGGTGCGCGACTACAACAACACCCGCTACGACTACATCCTCGACAACCTGCGCTTGAAACAGCAGGCCGGGACACTGAGCCCGGGAGATCTGGAAGACCTGAAGCGTTACCTCAAGGCCGACTACAACCCCGACAAGGACTTTCTGCCACCGGGTCTGGCGAAGGCGGCTGAGGAGCAATTAAAAGCAAGACCTCCGCAGTAACAGGTCATCACTGTGGTGAGGGGGCTAACCCTCTCACCCCATTTATCAGCGATCGATCAACCGCCCCAGTCCATCCAGCAATCGCTGCAATGCGCCTTGATTGGTGCGCATCACCTTAAGTCCCGCCTCTGCCATCCTCTGCGCATCGCGCGGCAACTCGAACAACCGCTGCACCGCCAGCGCCAGGCCTTCGGCATCCTCCACTTCCTGCAACGCCCCGGCACTGCGCAATTGCGCGGCGATTTCGAGGAAGTTGAACAGGTGCGGGCCACTCAGGACAGGCTTGGCCAGCGCGGCCGGTTCCAGCAGGTTATGCCCGCCGTTCGGCATCAGGCTGCCCCCCACGAAAGCGCTGTCGGCCACGGCGTAGAGAAACAGCAACTCGCCCATAGTGTCACCCAGCAGCACCGAGGTGGCCGAAGTCACCGGTTCGCCTGTGGAACGACGCAGCGTGGCAAAACCCTGCTGCTGACACAGTTCGAACACCGTGTTGAAACGCTCCGGATGGCGCGGCACCAGAATCAACAACGCATCGGGATGATCGACCAGCAACTGACGATGGGCCGCGAGGACCACTTCGTCTTCGCCTTCATGGGTGCTGGCGGCGATCCACACCGGTCGTTCAAGCGCCTGCCACCGGGTACGCAGTTCGACGGCCCGTTGCAGCAGGTGCGGGTCGATGGTCAGGTCGAATTTGATCGAGCCGGTGACCTCCACGGTGTCAGGACGCGCGCCCAAATCACGGAACCGCCGGGCTTCGGCCTCGGTCTGTACCGCAAACAGGTTCATCTCGGCGAGCATCGGCTGGGTCAACTTGCTGAAGCGGCCATAACCCTTGGCCGAGCGTTCGGACAGACGTGCATTGGCCAGTGCCACCGGAATCCCGCGTTTGGCGCATTGATGAATGTGGTTGGGCCAGAGCTCGGTCTCCATGATCACCGCCAGGGTTGGTCGGACTCGATCAAGGAAACGCGCAGCGGCGCAGGGTAAATCGTAAGGCAAATAGCAGTGCTGGATGCGCGATTCATTGGCGAACAAGGCCAGGATGCGCTCGGATCCGGTCGGGGTCATGCAGGTCACGGTAATCGGCAACTGTGGATAACGTTGCAGCAAGGCGCGAATCATCGGCGCGGCGGCAATGCTTTCGCCCACCGACACCGCGTGCACCCAGATACCGCCCGGTTTCATCACCGGCAGTCCAAGGGAGAAACGCTCGCCAATACGCTTGGCGTACGCCGGCGCCTTACGCGCCCGTAGCCACAGCCGAATTGCTACCAGTGGCAGCCCCAGGTAAAACAGCGCGGTATAGAGAGTTCTATTCATGGCGGCGGAGTTTATCGACTTTTCTCGCCGATCGCCTGCAAGTGCACGGCAAAACGTTCCGCCAGCCAACGAGCCGCCGGGCCCAGCGGTTCATCACGACGCCATACCAACTCCACCACCAGCGCCGGCGGGGTCCATTCGCTGTCCAGTTCAACCATCAGGCCCTGATAAGCCGGGTACTGCACCACATGCCGTGGCAACCAGGCCCAACCGAGGCCGCGCACCAGCCATTCGGCCATGACGTAGAAACTGTCCGCGCGCCAGACTTGCGGGCTGGCCGGTTCGCTACCGGGATAGACGCTGGACTGTGTGGACATCAGCAACTGCCGATGCTGCGCCAGCGCCTGACAATCGACTTGAGCCTGTTTCGCCAGTGGATGGCCAACGCCGCACACCGTGACCATCTCGACGCTCCCCACCACTCGCCGCTCAAGAGCTTCGGGGATCTGGTCGTGATAAAACAGCAACCCCAGATCGGCGCGGCGCTCCACCAGTTTGCGCGCCACATCGCCCTGGGCGGCACTGGTCAGTTGCACTTCGAGGCTGGGAAATTTTTCGGCCAGGGCTTCGAAGCTTTCGATGATCGGCTGATAGGGCATGGCCTCATCCTGCGCCACACGCAAACGCGCTTCTTGGCCGCGCATCATGGCCAGCGCACGGCCATTGAGGCGCTCACACTGACGCAACACTTCGCGCGCCTCTTCCAGCAAGGCATTGCCGGCCTCGGTGAGTTTCGGCTGACGGCCACTGCTGCGGTCGAACAGGCTGACGCCCAAGTCTTCTTCCAGCAATGCAATCGAACTGCTGACCGCCGACTGCGCCTTGCGCTGATTGCGCGCCACGGCAGAAAAAGAGCGCTGCTCCGCTACGCTGACAAACAACCGCAGTTGCTCAAGATTCCATTGCATAGACCAACCCATCTTCATTACAGATAGGTAATGACTTTACCGCATCTGAAGAGTCTCTAAAATGCCGACCTCAGAAAGCAACACTTCACCCGAGGATGCCCCCATGACCGCTTACTACTACCTGGCCATCGCCATCTGCGCCGAAGTGATCGCGACTGTTTCGATGAAAGCCGTCAAAGGTTTCAGTACACCCCTGCCTCTGGTTCTGGTGATAGTCGGCTACGGCATTGCCTTCTGGATGCTGACCCTGGTGGTGCGCAGCGTTCCGGTGGGCGTCGCTTATGCGGTTTGGGCCGGTATGGGCATTGTGATGGTCAGCGTCGCGGCGCTGTTTATCTACGGACAAAAACTGGATGTGCCGGCGATGCTGGGGATGGCGTTGATTGTGTTGGGCGTTGTCGTCATCCAGTTGTTCTCCAAAACTGCAGGCCACTAAAGCCTGAAACACAAGCCCGCTCCCACAGGTTTTCATCCATCCAGTTGATCACCATCAATCCCCTTTTCTTCGAGTCTGTATACTGCGCCATCGTCTTGAACACTGAGGTCGCCGCCATGCCATCCCCTATTTCCACCGACGTTCTGATTGTCGGCGCTGGTGTCGCCGGCCTCTGGCTGAATGCGCGTCTGCGCCGCCAGGGGTTTTCGACCGTGCTGGTGGAAAACGCCAGCCTCGGCGGCGGGCAGAGTGTGATGTCCCAGGGGATCATTCACGGCGGCGCCAAGTACGCGCTGCATGGCGCCCTGACCGGGGCGTCGGAAGCCATTGCCGACATGCCGCGTCGCTGGCGTGAGGCGCTGGCAGGCGATGGCGAACTGGACCTGTCTGGCGTGCGTCTGTTGTCCGAAGCGCACTACCTTTGGTCCCCCGGCACGCTCGCCGGCAACCTCACCAGCTTCTTCGCCAGCAAGGCCGTGCGCGGCCGTGTCGATCAGGTCAAGGGCGAGCAATTGCCGCCGGCCCTGCAAGACAAACGCTTCAAGGGCAAGGTCTATCGCCTGGCAGAATTGGTGATCGATGTGCCAAGCCTGATCCAGCGCCTGGCCGATCTGGCCGGTGATGGCCTGCTCGCCGGACAGAAGATCGAACCGCTGCTGGAAGGTGGCGTACTGGTCGGCCTCAAGGTCGACGAACGCGAGATTCGTGCCCAGCGCATTGTCCTGAGCGCCGGTGCCGGCACGGCGGAGTTGCTGCAAGCGTTGGGGCTGAGTCAGCCCGCCATGCAGCGCCGGCCGTTGCACATGATCATCGCCAAAGGCCCGGGCCTCAAACCGATGTACGCCCATTGCCTGGGGGGCGGCACCAAACCGCGCCTGACCGTGACCACTCACCCGGCGGCCGATGGCCAGTGGGTCTGGTACATGGGGGGCGATATCGCCGAAGACGACGGCGTTGCCCGAGAACCCGCCGAGCAAATCGCCACCGCCAAGCAAGAAGTCGGGCAGTTGCTGCCATGGATCGACCTGAGCACCGCGCAATG
This sequence comes from Pseudomonas sp. P5_B2, assembly GCF_056400445.1. Lineage (NCBI taxonomy): Bacteria > Pseudomonadati > Pseudomonadota > Gammaproteobacteria > Pseudomonadales > Pseudomonadaceae > Pseudomonas > Pseudomonas sp. P5_B2. The sequence goes on from NZ_JBFULH010000007.1 coordinate 6,685, forward strand.
GGCCACCTTGCGCGTAGACCGCGCCGAGCCGCTGCAATCGGGACTTATCCGCCCCGACAACGCCTTTGTTTCCGAGCAGGGTCGGCTATTGGTCGGCTGGCCAACCAAACTGGCGCTGGCGCCGGACTTCGCCGACCGGGTCATCGCCAGCCTGACGCGTGACGGCATCCAGCCGGGCCAGACCGCGCCACTGCCGCCGCTGCCAAAACCACCGATGGGCGTGCCCGCCTGGGATCAACTGCTGCCATGAGCCAACCGACCCTGCACGATCTGCACCGCCCGCTGGGCAGCACCGGTCTGCTGGTTTCGCCGCTGGGGCTGGGCACGGTCAAACTCGGCCGCGACCAAGGCGTGAAGTATCCCAACGGCTTCCAGATTCCCGACGACGACGATGCCCGCCGACTGCTCAAACTCGCCCGCGACATGGGCATCAACCTGATCGACACCGCACCGGCTTATGGCCGCAGTGAAGAACGCCTCGGTCCACTTTTGCGAGGCCAGCGTCAGGACTGGGTAATTGTCAGCAAGGTCGGCGAAGAGTTTACCGACGGCCAATCGAGCCATGACTTCAGCGCCGCCCATACTCGACTGTCAGTCGAGCGCAGCCTGCAACGTCTGGAAACGGATTTTATCGACCTGGTGCTGGTGCACTCCGACGGCAACGATCTGGCGATTCTCAATGACAGCGAGGTCTACGCGACCCTCGCCGAGCTCAAGGCCGAAGGCAAGATTCGCGGCTTCGGATTTTCCGGAAAAACCGCCGAGGGTGGTTTGAAGGCGCTGGAGCAAGGTGATTGTGCGATGGTCACCTACAATCTGAACGAGCAGAACGAGAAGCCTGTCATTGACTATGCTGCTGCTCACGGCAAAGCCATTCTGGTCAAAAAAGCCCTCGCCAGCGGTCATGTGTGCCTGAGTCCAGGCGTGGACCCGGTGCGCGCCAGCTTTGAGTTGTTGTTTGAGCATCCAGGTGTTGCCAGTGCTATTGTCGGGACCATCAATCCGCTGCACCTCGCCCACAACGTTGCGACCGTTGCCCAGGTCCTCCGTAGAAACTGATGCCGCCCGCGCGGCCTTAAGCAGGAGCCGACATGCCGCGTACGCTCATACGAAAGAACCCGAGCAACTTCAAGACCCTGCCGCTGTACGTCGAAGCAACTCCCGAAGGCTTGAGCTATCAGAGCGTCGGGATGCCGCTCAATTTCACCCAAACCCTGCAACGCCGTCGCCTCGTGACGGTGGCCAGCACCGAACGGTTTGCGCTGGAATTGGCCAATCTGGGCGTTTCGGTGCGCCTGACCCTGCATTGGCAGAATCGCGATTACTGGGTGTTGGTGCGTCAGCGTCGGCAAGACCGTGGCGACGTGGTGCTCAAGCTGATCTCCGGCTACGTACCGGCCCATGAATTGAACCTGCCGTTGCACACCGCCATTCAGGAAATAGCCGAAGAATGCCTGCTGGAAACCCCGGAAGGCTGGCTCGGCGGGCGTTTCAACGACACATGGCTGCCGGCGCCCTATGCCAGCGCCCTGCATTACCGCGAAGCGCTGCCGTTTCGCCTGACGCCGTTGTCCGGTTCGGCGCGCCCGGTGCGCTGCGCCAAACTTCAGTTGATCGAACGGCCGCGGGCTTACGTGCATCTGCCCACCGCGTCGTTGCAATTGATCTATGACTTGCGCCTGGAAGTGCCTAAAGAAGCCAAATCCCTGAGTCTTTTTCACGTCGACGAACGACTGGAAGGCGATCAACTGGTGGCCCGGCTCGACCGCAAGCGTCCGGACTTGTACCTGATGCCATTGCAGGACGGTCAGCCGATGGCCGAGCTCTACACGTTGAAGAAAGATCAGCTATACCCGGCAAGCACTCGCGGCTTGTTTCTGGCGGAGAGCTTCGCCAAGCAGGAAGGCTGGGTAGTGCGTGACGAGCGAATTCGCTGGAAGGACTGGGTACGCCAGCAGGGATTGAGTCCACCGAAGAAGGATTCGGGTCTGGCGCGGCTACGCGGGAAGGCCAAGCAGTTGCTGAAGAAGATCGTGCCGCGCAAGGCGGCACAATAGGCAAAACACCACTGAACTTTGTGGCTGCGGGGTTTAATTGTGGTGAGCAGGCTTGCCCCCTCACCACAACAAGCCCTCACCACAAGTCAGTTATTACGGATTTTTTCGACTATCGCCGTGGTCGAGCTGTTTGCCACCAACCCCAGCACTTTCACCGTACCGCCGTAAGCAGTCACGATGTCCGCGCCGACCACTTGGTCAATCCCATAATCGCCACCCTTGACCAATACGTCCGGCTTGACCTCACGCAGCAGGTTTTCCGGGGTGCCTTCAGGGAAGCTGATGACCCAATCCACTGCGCCCAATCCGGCCAATACCGCCATGCGACGGTCGACGCTGTTGATCGGACGACCCGGCCCTTTCAGGCGGCTGACCGAAGCATCGTCATTGACTGCAACGATCAGACGATCGCCCTGGGCCCGTGCCTGCTCCAGGTAGGTCACGTGGCCGGCATGCAGAATGTCGAAGCAGCCATTGGTGAAGACGATTTTCTCTTTGTGCGCACGCGCATCGTCGACCGCCAGCAGCAACTGCTCAAAGCCCAGCACACCGCGCTCAGAACCTTCTTCACGCTGGATGGCGCGACGCAGTTCCGGGGCGCTGATGGCCGCCGTACCGAGTTTGCCGACCACGATGCCCGCCGCCAGATTGGCCAGGGCCACCGCGTGCGGCAATTCTTCGCCAGCGGCAATCGCGGCTGCCAAGGTAGAAATCACGGTATCGCCGGCACCGGTCACGTCGAACACTTCGCGGGCGCGGGCCGGCAAGTGCAGCGCAGGATGATCAGGGCGCAGCAAGGTCATGCCGTGTTCACCACGGGTCACCAGCAACGCGCCGAGGTCCAGGTCGTGCATCAGCTGCGCGCCTTTGCTCACCAGCTCGTGCTCATCGGCGCAACCACCGACGATGGTTTCGAACTCGCTGAGGTTCGGGGTGATTACGCTGGCACCACGGTAGATCGAGAAATCCTTGCCCTTGGGATCCGCCAGCACCGGAATGCCACGGGCACGGGCAGCCTGGATCAGAACCTGATGGTTTTTCAGGGCGCCTTTGCCGTAGTCGGACAGCACCAGCACCTTGATGCCCTCGAGCAACTCGTCGACTTGCTCGCCAAGCGCCAAGGCATCGGTGGCGAAGGGTTCTTCAAAGTCGATACGCAGCAGTTGCTGGTGACGACTCATGACCCGTAGCTTGACGATGGTCGGCTGGTGCGCGATGCGCTGGAATAGCGCCCGGACGCCAGCGCCCTTGAGGCTATTGGCCAGGCTGTCGGCAGCTTCGTCGTCGCCGGTCACGCCGACCAGCGAGGCCGGGGCACCGAGCGCGGCAATGTTCAACGCAACGTTGGCGGCACCGCCCGGGCGGTCCTCGATTTGCTCGACCTTGACAACCGGTACCGGCGCCTCAGGGGAAATCCGTGAGGTACCACCATGCCAGTAACGGTCGAGCATGACATCGCCGACCACCAAGACAGGGGCTTGATCGAATCGCGGCATGGACAACTTCATGGAGCAACCCACATACAGAATGAACAGGGGCGCGATATTACCACAGGGTTGGCGTGGCCTTGCGCATGGCATGAACGAGGGCGTAAAAAGCAAAAAAAAGCAGCCTGGTCAGGTTCAAGAACCTCAGGCTGCGATTTTTCAGGCCGTCATTAAAACTGACGGACGCCGAGGGTCAGGCGATGTCTTCAGCCGGGGCGTCGAGGCCCATGGCGTTCAGGCGGGCGTAGTAACCGTTTTGCGCCAGAAGCTCGGCATGGGTGCCGCGCTCGACGATCCGGCCCTGATCCATCACCAGAATCAGGTCAGCCTTTTCGATGGTCGACAGACGGTGAGCGATCACCAGGGTGGTCCGGCCTTTCATTACCTGGTCCAGTGCCGCCTGAATGTGACGCTCGGATTCGGTGTCGAGCGCCGAAGTGGCTTCGTCGAGTATTAGCAATGGTGCGTTTTTCAACAGGGCCCGAGCGATGGCCAGGCGCTGGCGCTGACCGCCGGACAGCAGCACGCCGTTCTCGCCGACCTGGGTGTCCAGGCCTTGTGGCAACTGCGCAATGAAATCCATTGCGTRGGCATCTTTCGCGGCTCTTTCGATCGCGTCACGAGGTGCGCCCGCCAGATCGCCATAAGCAATGTTATTGGCCACCGTGTCACTGAACAACGTYACATGCTGGGTTACCTGAGCAATGTGCTTGCGCAGGTTCAGCAGTTTGTACTGCTCCACTTCAACACCATCGATCAGGATCTCGCCCTTGTCGTGGTGGTAGAACCGTGGAATCAGGTTGGCCAGGGTCGACTTGCCGCTGCCCGACCGCCCAACCAGCGCCACCATTTGCCCAGGCTCGGCCGAGAAACTGATGTCATTGAGTACCTGGCGATCGGTGCCCGGGTAGGTGAAGCTCAGATTGCGCACGTCCAGGCGACCGCTGACGGCATCGCGCTCCACGGTGCCGGTATCGACTTCAGGCTCGACGTCCAGCTGCTCGAAAATACTCTCGGCCCCCGCCACACCTTTCTGGATGGTCGAGCTGACTTCGGACAACTGGCGGATCGGCTTGGGCAACAGGCCGGCCAGGGTGATATAGGCAACCATGTCACCAGCCGACGCATCGCCACGCAGGTACAGCACCAGAAACATCAATACGGCCATGGCGCTGTAGATCACCAGTTGCAGCAATGGCGTGTAAATGGCCCCGGTGCGCGTCATGCGCAGTTGTTTGTCGGTGTTGCCCTGACTGGCTGCGAAGAAACGCTTCTCTTCGTAGACTTCACCGCCAAAGCTGCGCACCACGCGATACCCCTGGATGGTTTCCGAGGCCACGTGAGTCACGTCACCCATCGCCACTTGGATTTTCTTGCTCTGCTTGCGGAATTTCTTGCTCGCGGTGCGCACCATGACGGCGATCAGCGGCAGGATCGCAATCATGACCAGCGTCAGCCGCCAGTTCATGTACAGCAGCGAGGCAAACAGGAAGATCACGGTCATGCCTTCACGGATTACGACCTTGATCGCATCTGTGGCCGCCCCGGTGACCATCGTCACGTTGAAGGTGATACGTGAAATCAGATGACCCGAGTTATGCTTGTCGAAATAGCGATTGGGCAGAACCAGCAGGTTATTGAACAGCTGCACTCGCAGGTCATGAACCAGCCCGAGGGAAACCTTGGCCAGAAAGTAGTTACCCAGATAAGATCCCAGCCCTTGCCACGCCGCGATCAGAATGATCAGCAATGGTACCGCCTGCAACAATTGCAGGTCGCGCAGGTAAGGCACCGTGGGGAAAAGCACCGCCTCAGGGTTGGACAGGCCATCGACAAAGTACTTGAGGATGTAACCAAGCATCGGCTGCGTCGAAGCGAAAATCAAAAAGCCGACAATGCTGATCAGAAACAGACTGATGTACGGCCGGACATAGCCGAGCAGGCGGAAGTAGATTTTCAAGCTCGATGGGCTTGCGGAGAGACTAGAGTCGGTCATATCACGCGTTTGTCGATAAAAAGGACGCTGACTTTAGCACAGCTTCTTCAGGGTTCTGGCAATCGCATAAAGGCTGTTATTGTTAGGCGTCGAAATAAGCATCAAATAGCCATCACCCCGAAATGGCCGATCAACTTCAGGATTGAATCTCTCAGCATGCAACTCAGCGGTTTCAATAGTGTGTCTAATCGAGTTTTCGATTTCATTTGCCTCTGGATTCTTCCACTTGGCTATCTCTTGCTTCTTTGCGCACTGTTCTTCTTGCCGGGCCGAAGTGTGCACCACAAACTTTTTTACGGGTTATTCAGCATTCCGGCGTTGATCGCCCTGTGTCTGCATCCGCGCGAACTCAAGGAATTGGGCCGCAACCCGATCTTCATTGCCGTGCTGGGGTTCACGGTCTGGGCGCTGGTTAGTTTGTGCTGGGCACCGGGAAAAGATAGTTTCTCCGGGCAATTCAAAGCACCGATGCATACGCTGCTGCTATTCGCAGGCAGCTACTTGCTGGTGCGCTATCGCAGCGAAATCATTCACCCCCTGCTGTTCGCCGCGGCATTGGTCGGACTGGTCGGCACCGCCCACAGCCTGTTCATGTTCACTCGTGTGTACGAGCCGGGCATGCGTTTGATCGGTGGCGGTGCATTCGACAACCCGCTGCTCAGCTCACACATGTATGGCTTTTACGCGACCTACTGGCTGAGCATGAGCATGATCTGCAAGCGCCGCCAGATGCTCTGGCTGAGTCTTCCGGCGATGGCAATCATGTTGGCCGCCGTGATTGCCACCGGCTCCAGGACGCCTCTGGTTGCACTGACACTGGCGGCACTTTGGCTGGGTTTCATTTGCTGGAACCGTCGCTCCGTTGTATTGCTGGGCGCGCTGGCCGCCAGCGGAGCCACGGTTTATGTGCTGTTTGCGCAAATGATCATCGAACGAGGCGACTCTTACCGCTTCGAAATCTGGCAAATGGCTATCAATAAAATAGCCGATCATCCATGGATCGGTCATGGTTATAGCGCCAATCTGGCCATCGACCCCGGCCTCGGTATCAACTTTCAGGAACCCCACAGCTTTGCCCTGGGCGTGCTTTATTACGTCGGTATTGTGGGTTTAGTGCCATGGTTGTTTTTCCAGGCCTGGAGTTTGTTGAGCAGTTGGCGTAATCGTGTGCAACCCCTCTTTATCATCGCATCGACCTTGCTGGTATTCGGCATAGGCGCGGGCCTGACCGAGGGTGGCGGCATCATCTCCCGGCCCAAGGAGCACTGGTTCCTGCTGTGGATCCCGCTGGCGCTGATCGTCGCACTGAGCATCAACCAACGCGCCAGACGTTTGCTGGCAATGCCCCTCAAGACGCTGACGCCAACGGCCCAGCAGCAATTGACCGCCCAAGCGCAGGTAATCGAAGAAGATGGCCTGGGCCCCAAAGTCTTGCGTCTAATCGATGGCAGCTTCCTCAAGCTATTCCGCGGCCGTCGCTGGTACACCTCGGGCAGTTTCAATCCTTACTCCGAACGCTTTGCCGTCAACAGCGAGCAACTGCGCAGCATGGGGTTCCCGACCCCGCCTATTCTTGACCTTTATCGCCTCTCAGACGGCAGCAGCGCCGTGCACTACTCGCCGCTGCCCGGCAATACCTTGCGCCAGGTCTTGCAAGGCATAACCGCACCCGCAGTGCGCCAGGCGCTGGTGGAGCGATTTGGCAAGTTCATGGCTCAACTCCATGAACAAGGTGTTTATTTCCGCTCTCTGCACCTGGGTAACGTTCTGGTGCTTGAAGATGGTGAGTTCGGCTTGATCGATGTAGCCGACCTGCGCATTTACCCTTCTTCGTTGAGCCTGTCCCTGCGTCAGCGCAATCTGCGCCATATGCAGCGTTACAACGTAGACAAGCGCTGGCTGTTCGAAGAACACTTTGAAGCACTGCTTCAGGGCTACGCCATGATGGCGTCGAAGTCGGCTGTTGATAACCTGCACAGACAAGTGCTGGCCGGGAGTTCCCCGGTCAAGGCTCATTAATGACTGCAACCAACCCTCTCATTGCGCTGGTAGCTTATTTGCTGGCCATTGTGACGGCCGCCCTGCTGTTGCGCGCCGTGCCGAAAATTGCCCGTCAGATCGAACATTCYAGTGAAAGCCGGTATGCCAGCATTGATGGGCTACGCGGTTATCTGGCATTCGGCGTGTTTGTGCACCACGCGATTATTACCTTGATCTTCCTGCGCACGGGTGTGTTTGGTTTTCCGCCGAGCAATTTTTACTCACAACTTGGCCAAGGCAGTGTCGCGCTGTTTTTCATGATCACCGGTTTCCTGTTTTGGAATCGACTACTCACCCAGGGTCGTCAACACGATTGGCTGGCCTTTGCGGTTTCGCGGCTGTTTCGCCTGTACCCGTTGTACTTGCCTCTGATGCTGATCGTGTTTGTCACGGTGTTCTACCTGCAAAACTGGGAACTCAAGGACTCCGGGCTCGACTTCGTCGGCCAGATCCTGGCCTGGCTGACCTTCGACAGGCCGGACGTCAACCAGTACTACCAAACCGGCATGCTGATCTCCAACGTCACCTGGACCCTGGGTTACGAGGTGTTTTTCTATTTGGCACTGCCCCTCGCCGGCATGGTTTTTATCTACCGAGGCAGCTGGCTGCAGACAGTGTTGTGCCTGATTGGCATTTACGCCCTGTATGAACTGATCGGCCTGGAGCACTCGCTGAAAAAACACTTTCTGGCGAGCTTCCTTGGAGGCATCGGCGCTGCGTACTGGGTTCGCCGACCGAAATGGGTGGCCTGGGGTCAGACTCGAATAGCGGGGATTGTCGCGCTGCTGGCATTGACCATTGCCTTCACGGCATTCAACCGTGCTTTCAGCCTGTGGCCATTGCTGCTCATGTCGTTGTTTTTCGTGATTGTGGCGTCCGGAAACACCCTGTTCGGCCTGCTGAAACCGCGCAGCATCCGCTGGCTTGGCGAAATCAGCTACAGCACCTATTTGTTGCACGGCTTTGTATTGTGGGTATTCATCCAGCGCCTGCCGCTGGTGCTTGATCTGGATGTTCGGGACATCTGGACCTTTCTGCCGCTGCTGGCCCTGTGCAGCTGCCTGCTGATCATCATCAGCAGCCTGACATTCCTGTACATAGAGAAACCGGGCATAACGGCCGGCAAGAACGTCTTGCAGTGGCTGCGCCAAGGCAAAAAAGCCAACAAGGGCCTGACAGAGAACGCTAGCTGAAGCTGACGCATCCCTTGTAGCAGCTACATAGAGCGCATCCAGGCCGGGTCAGTCTTTTTCCAACGGCGAGAAGTACAGCCGCCCCAGACCGCGCCAGGTCTTCTTGTTCCAGGCCTTGAACGGGATCTGCGCCAGCAGCTCGCGGGCCAGCTTGCGGTCACGGTTGGAGGTCTTGAGGAACATTGAGCTGAGGAACTTGTAGCGGACCTCGTCGTACAGTGGGTGATCGCTGAACAGCGCGTAGGTACGCAGGATGCTGTCGATCATGAAGCGGTGGTTCTTGTAAGAGTTGGTGGCGTGTTTACGATAGCGCGCCATCAGCACATTCAGGCCATCGATAAAGTAACCGGCATGGGTCACCTTCAGTTCGATCAACAAATCTTCCAGACGAATATTCGGATCGAACCCGCCCACTTTATCCAGCGCTTCCCGGCGGATCATCAGGGTCGGAGCAGGTGGATAGGGTTTACGCTCCAGAAACATGTCATCGAAATCCAGACGACGAAACGGCACATCACGGCGCTGACGCTTCTCCGGGTACAGATTACCGTCGGCGTCAATCAACTCGATATTGCCGGCGCAAATACCGACCTCTGGCTTGCCATCCATATACGCCACCTGAGTGGCGATGCGCTCCGGCATCATGATGTCGTCCGAACCGAACGGCACGATCAGACTGCCGCTGGAGCGGGCAATGGCACCGTTGAGCGTGTTGGTCAGCCCCTGATTCTGCTGAACACGGAAATCGAATCCATATTGCGCTTGCAGCACCTTGATGCGTTCGACGCTGTCGTCTTTGGAACCGTCGTCGATCACCAACAATTCGATGTTCTTATACGTCTGGTTGAGGACGCTGAGAACGCTTTCCTCGATGTATCGAGCGTGGTTGTACGACGCGATGATGACCGTGACGAGAGGTTGCTCGGCGCTCATGGGTGTTCCTTGCGGGCCTGTTCCAGGCCGGAGTCGATCAGGTTCAGGTATTCCTGACGGAACACTTCGATGTCGTGTTGTTCCTGGAGATAACGGTAGGCTTGCTCACCCTTGGACTTGAGCTCGTCATCCGACAGCCCAAGGTAGTTATCCAGCGCCGCGACCAGGCTCGGTACATCCTTGGGCGTAATCGCCAAACCGCCCGCCCCTTCAATCAGCGGCACCATGGCGGGCACGTTGGAGGCGATAACCGGCAGATGACCGCTCATGCCTTCCAGCAGCGCCAACCCGAGGCCTTCAGCCAGGGACGGCATGGTCCAGATATCAAAGGCGCGAATGTACTGCAAGGCGATTTCCTTGAAGCCCAGCAGGTGCGCGCGCCCGGTCAGGCCCAGGCGCTCAATCTCGGCGTTCAGGCGCGACTCTTCGCGGCCGGCACCGATGATCGCCAATTGGGTGTTCGGGTACTTGTCCTTGAGCGCGGCAAACGCCTGCAACAGATAAGTGTGGCCCTTGACCGGTACAAGACGCCCCAGAGCGCCAATCAAGCGCACCGAGGGGTCGATACCCAACAATTCGCGGGCCCGCTCGCGGCTGTGCTGCAAGCCTTCGGCCTGTTCGATGTCGATGGCGTTGGTGATTGCGTAAGTATTCTGATCGGTAAAACCGCAGTCGCAGTCCAACAGGTACTGTTTGACCGCCGGCGACACGCCGACAAAGCGCCAGTGACGATCAATCAAACGCTGGGTCTGGCGGCGCCGGTAAAACCGGTCGTACTCACCAAAACCGTGGGAAATACCGATGCACAGTGGCACTTTCAACCAGCGGTTAAGCGCCAGCATCATGTTCACGGGTTTGAAGCGATTACAGATCACCACGTCGAATTTTTCCGCGCGGCAAAACTTGTACAGCGTCCACATCGCCCGCAAGCGCATGCCCTTGAGGGACTTGTCGGTAAACTCGAAATACACTGAACGGTCGGCTCGGCTGATAGCCTCACCCGGCGCCGGCTTGCCACGCAGGAACGCCGCCGTCACTTCGTAGCGATCACTGGGCAGCGCCTTGACGATCTGTTCTGCGAGGTCGGCAAAATCATGGGCTTTGACGTTGTAGTCAGGCTGCAATTGCAGAACCTTTAGCCGCTGGCTCATAACTCTCCCCGCTGAGAAGCGTTGATTGGTGTGTGCTTGAGTATCCACAAAAGCTCGTGACGCCGAACGGCCTTGCGAAAGAATTCGTTCTCGCCGTAGACCGGCGGCTTGCGCTTGGCCAACAGCCGCTGGATCAACCGGCGCAGGCGTCGCTTGAACGGCATTGGCGGTTGCAGGTCATGCATCATGCCCAACGCCATGGCTTTGTCGCGTTGAAGCTCCAGCGACAGCGGCAGGCAGCAAGGCTGCATCGGTGTCGCCGGGTCAAAGGCTGGCGGCAATGCGATGCCATGACCGGCATCGCCCATTGGCCAACGGTCGTTGTCGTGCAAATGGTTGGCGTAACCGAGCAGTACGGTCGGCTGCCACTCCAGGCCTTTCAACGCTTCGAGAACCGCTTGTTGGGCACAGATATGATCGGGATGCGGATCAAGGGTCGGGTGCGGCAGTACGATCACTTCGGGGCGCGCACGCAGCAGTACTGCACGTAGATCGGCCAGTAAATTGTTCCAGGTCGGCGCACCGTCGGCATCGCCCGGCAGGGCAAACGGGTTCAACTGGCGAAACAGTCGCGTATCGCTCAGATCCGCTTCCCGCGAAGCGACCGGTTGCGCCGGCGCAGCCTGCATCGCCGACAGTTGGAGGCAGAAATAACCCAGTTGCACACAATGAGCTTCGGGGACGCCAGCCCAACGAGGTACGGCAATGCTGTCCCACGCACGCAAACGGCCCTTGAGCCGCGACGCCTCGACCTTGTTCAGGCCGAGCTGTTGATAGTGTTCGGCTTCGATTTCACCGGCCGTCAGGGTCACGATCCAGGCTTCATCGGCCTGGCTGTACAAACCATAGGCAGCCAGTTCGGCGTCGTCGGCGTGGGGCGCGATTACCATCACCCGTTGCCGACGGAAGTCGGGTTGCTCCAGCGCCCACAACACCGGCTCGCCGAGCAGGCGGCAGTAACGTCCACACAGGCGCAGCTCACCACGCGACAACACTTGCGCCTGCCCACTGAGGTTCAGATAACGCAGGCCATTTACCCCGCGCTCAAACGTTAGTCGGTCCGGGTTGTCACCACCCGACAGCTCCACCACCGGGTCGATAAAGCGCCCCAGCCAGGTGCTTTTCACCCGTAGCGCCAACACCAGCGTGGCGTCGTCGACCAGCATCACGCCTTCGTCCAGACGCAAGCGCTCGCCGTCCAGATACACCTTGGGTTGCGGGGTGTAGGGCGGGAAGCTGTATTGGTAATCGTCTTTAGGGGAATAAAACAGGTGGTCGGCGAACCAGGCCTCGTGGGCAATCCAGCCCAGCACCGCAAACACCAGCGGCAACCACCAGGCGACCAGCACGCCGATGGCAATCAACAGCATCAGCGCGACCAACAGGCTGATACGTTTGTTGCGCCGGTGGCGCTTGAGCAGTTTCTGTTTGCGGCTCATGGGTTCACTCACACGGTAAAAACCGGCACAGAATTGCACCAGCGGTCCTTGTATTCCCGGTCGGCGCGGCCGAAGGAAAACCGTAGGGGTTTATTCAGGGCTCGAGCGTGTTCCCAGGCGCTTTGGGTGTTGAGGAAACTCAGCACGCTGCCAGGGCTGAACTCGCGGGTTTCGGGATCGACGCCACCGTTGATGTACTCGACGCTGATCCACTCCGGTGCTTCGACGCGGTAGACCAGTTGAATGGCGATCGGGGCATCGTTGAGGAAAATCACCGAGCCGATCAGCAAGTCGCGCAACAGTTCGATCACCTCGCCCATGCGCTCGGCACCCGTGGCCGCAAAGCCCCACCGGCGCTGGAAAAGGTCGCAATAAATCGCCGCCAGCTCGGCACTGGAAAACTCGGCGACTGGCCGCACAACCCCACCGGCTTCCTCCAGCAGACGCAATTCACGGCGCTGGTTATAGCGGAATTTTTTCGACAGTTCTTCGGGCGTGCGCGCCATGGCCAGTTGTTCGGCCTGTAGCTTGATATCGGTGAATCGGCCTTCGCTCAGTGCCGACAAATAACGTCCGCGATGGCGCAGCGCTGCTTGTGCATCGGCGGCAGCCGGCAGAATCACCTCGGCATTGCCGAGGTCGAACAGGCCTTTTTTACCACGGCGTTTGAGCACGTCTTTGGACAGTGCCAAGTCGCGCCCCCAGGTCGGGATGGCGGCTTTCACTTCACCGTTGTGCTCCCAAGCCAGATAACGGACCGGGATCTCGGCCAACTGCGCCAGACGCTCAACCACCATGGGATGAGTCGCGACGCTACCGCCAAAACGTTGCCATGCCTTTGCATAAGTCGAGGCGTCGACCAGCGTCCAGCCACGTTCGCGCCAGCCTTGAAATCGGTTGAGCATCAGCCCCTCGGTGCCAGTTCTGTGACGTGTGGCAAATGCCAGAAAGCTTCGCGTACCGCGCGGTCGGAGAAATGCTCACGCAAGCGGTCGAGCATCATCTCGGCACACTGGTGACGTTGCTGCTCGTCCATCGCGGCCAGATGTTGCAACCCTTGAGCCATACGTTCGGCATCGCCCAACGGAAACAGAATGCCAACCCCTTCAACGACTTCCCTGGCGCCACCGCAAGCGGTCGCGAGCAACGGCACGCCAGCGGCCATGGCTTCCAGCAGCACCATGCCGAAAGGCTCGTGATCGGAGCTCAGGGCAAACACATTGAAGGCACGGAAGTAACGACGGGCATCCGGCACTTGGCCGAGGAACAGCACTCGATCACCAATGCCCAATTCGCGGGCCAGCTCCTTGAGGTCCTGTTCCAGCCGACCGCTACCGAGAACTACCAGTTGGCTGTTGGCCGGCAATTGCGGCAACGCCAAGGCAAAACCGTGCAACAGCGTGGTCTGGTCCTTGTCCGGATGCAACCGCCCAACATTGCCCACAATCCAGGCATCCGGCGACAGACCCAGGGTTTCCCGGGCTTCGCGAGCCGAGACCTGACTGGTCTGCAAGGCCGGCACATCGATACGGTTATAGAGCGTCTGAATACGCCCGGCTGGCCATTTCGGCAGGCAACGGCGCATGTCATCTCGCACCGCATCGGAGACCCCGAGCAGGCTGAGGCGCTTGCGGAAAATATGGGCGAACAGTTTGCGGGTGCCGCGTTTGTAATCGCCAAAGGCATGATGCACGCCAATGACCGGCAGCGAGGTGCTGAGCAAGGCGATGTAGATCGGCTTGAAACGGTGGGCAATGCAGAAGCTGAAATTGCGCGAGGCGGCAATCTTGCGCAGATCGGCGATGGCGCCCAGCTTCAGGCCACGAATAGCCTTGGAGCTGTATTCCATAAACAGCACTTCATCGGAAGCGCAGCCCGCAGCGACGTCGCTATCGGCGGCCCCGGTCAGAAAGACCGTGGTCACTCGATAGCCAGTCCCCGCGAACAGGCTGGCGTACTGCCGGGCACAGTCCAGAAACGGGCCGTCATAGCCGTGACAGAACTGCAGCACATGGCGTTCAGCCGAGCGAGTCATAAGCGTTGGCGCCCTCTTTAACCACCAGGATGTCTTCCATGATCAAGTACTGTAGATCGGAACCGAAGAACATGTTCAGGGCATCGGTCGGCGAGCAGATCATTGGCTCGCCACGACGGTTCAGCGAGGTGTTCAGCGATACGCCGTTACCAGTCAGCACTTCCAGCGCTTTCATCATGTCGTAGTAGCGCGGGTTGTACTCGCGCTTGAGCACCTGGGCGCGGGACGTACCGTCTTCGTGGACGACTTCCGGCACGCGGGTCTTCCACTCTTCAGCCACTTCAAAGGTGAAGGTCATGAAAGGCGCCGGGTGATCGATCTTGATCATCTGCGGGGCAACGGTATCGAGCATCGACGGGCAGAAAGGCCTCCAGCGCTCGCGGAACTTGATCTGGTGGTTGATACGGTCAGCCACGCCAACGGCGCTCGGGCAACCGATGATCGAACGACCACCCAAGGCACGCGGACCAAACTCCATGCGCCCCTGGAACCAGGCGACCGGGTTGCCGTCGACCATGATCTTGGCGATGTTTTCCGGCATGTTGGCGAGCTTGCGCCAGACCGGTTTGCTCAGGTGACGGGCGCAGGCTGCGAGCACGTCTTCGTTGGTGTACGAAGGGCCGAGGTAGACGTGTTCCATCTTCTCGACCGGTACGCCACGGGCGTTAGACACATACGCCGCCGCGCCGACCGCCGTACCGGCGTCGCCGGATGCAGGCTGTACGAACAATTCTTTGACGTCGTCGCGTGCGATGATTTTCTGGTTCAGCTTGACGTTCAACGCACAACCGCCGGCGTAGGCCAGCTTGCCGGTTTCCTTGAGCACGTCGCCCAGGTAGTAGTCGATCATCTGCAGCGAGATCTTTTCGAACAGCGCTTGAATGCTCGCCGCGTAGTGGATGTACGGCTCGTCGGCGATATCACCTTCACGCTTGGGACCCAGCCACTCGATCAGCTTCGGCGAGAAGTAGTAACCTTTGCCCTTCTCTTTGTAGCGACGCAGGCCGATGACGTTGGCGTAATCGGTGTTGATCACCAGTTCGCCGTTTTCGAACGAAGCCAGGCGCGAGAAATCGTATTTGCTGGCGTCGCCGTACGGCGCCATGCCCATGACCTTGAACTCACCGTCGAGCATATCGAAACCGAGGAACTCGGTAATCGCGCCATACAGGCCGCCGAGGGAGTCCGGATCGAAGAATTCCTTGATCTTGTGGATCTTGCCGTTCTCGCCGTAACCGAAGAAGGTCGTGGCGTACTCACCCTTGCCGTCAATCCCCAGGATCGCGGTTTTCTCTTTGAAACCGGAACAGTGGTATGCACTGGAGGCGTGAGCCAGGTGATGCTCGACCGGTTCGATCTTGATTTTCTTCGGATCGAAGCCCAGTTGCTCGAGGCACCAGACTATCTTGTTGCGATAGCGCTTGTAGCGACGGTTGCCCATCAGGATCGCATCGAGGGCGCGGTCCGGAGCGTACCAGTAACGCTTGGCGTACTGCCACCGAGCCTTGCCGAACAGGCTGATCGGGGCGAAAGGGATCGCGACCACGTCAACGTCCGACGGCTTGATGCCCGCCTGTTCAAGGCAGAACTTCGCCGATTCGTAGGGCATGCGGTTCTTTGCATGTTTATCGCGCACAAAGCGCTCTTCTTCAGCCGCCGCGACCAGCTTGCCGTCGATGTACAAGGCTGCGGAAGGATCATGGCTAAGGGCGCCGGACAGGCCAAGAATCGTCAATGCCACAGGGGTCTAGCCTCTTTAGTCTGCATGCAGGCGACAAGCGCCTCAAAAATTAATGTGCCCCCGCAAGCAGCGAGAGACAACTAAAGGGCGGGATTATAGCTTAAAAGCAGCGGTAAGCCTCTAGCGGCAAGCGGCAAGCTCACGCGCTGGCAGTAGGAAGACCTCGACATAGTTACCCGCGGCCTGCTCGACCGTAAATACTGAGATTGCCGTCGGTGGTCTGACGGTAAAGGGTATAGGGCAGGCAAACCGAGTCGAGGACACCGGACAAGGCCAGGTCCAGTAGTACGAAGGATGCAAGGTAGCTTGCGGGTTCAGGCGGGGCATTCAAGTAGCAAAAATCGTAGGCCAGGCCGCTGTAAATGCGCGGGATGGTCTGACAGTAGGTTTTTTGTTTTCTGAGACTGCGCGCGGCGTCTTCGTCAGATTGCAGCACCGTGGCAGCGGTACCGCAGCCAGTGAGTGCAAGTGAGAAAGTACTGATCGCAATAGCCGTTTTTATCGTCAAAGTCTGCCCTCCGTGAACGTCAGGCAAACTAGCATCGTGGCTATTCAGGGCACAGTTCATGGTCTCTGTAGATCATGTAGGACGATTCATAAAAACTTGTCCCCAAATCTCGGGTGACTGRTCTGGCCCCTTCGCCGGCAAGCCGGTCTCGCTCMCACAKTGGATCTGCGTCGTAAACAAATCCACTGTGKGAGCGAGACCGGCTTGCCGGCGATGGCGATTCAGGTAGCGCTAGAGATATCTTTGGGAAGACGCTGATCAATGACCTGATACAGCGCACTGCTCTCAGGCCAGTTGCGCATAAACCGCGCCCGATCCCGTGCGTACGCCGGGGCAAAACTGCTCATCGAAGCATGCTGACACATCGAATCCAGATCAATCAGCGCCCAGCGATCTTCCTGCCAGAACAAGTTGTGGCCCTTGAAGTCGCCATGGCTGATTCGCTCACCGATCAGTTCGGCAAACAGGTGATCCAGCGCCAGCAGCTCAGCCTCAGGGGCTTCACCGCTTTCGACGTAAGGCGCGAAGCGTTCGATGATGTCCGGCCCCGGCAAATATTCGGTCACCAGATACGCCCGGCTGCGCAGCCAGAGAAACCGCTTCTCCAACAACGCCAACGGCTTGGGCGTGGCAATGCCGAGGAACGCCAGGCGATTGCCTTCGTGCCACGAGTGCCAGGCACGGCTCGGACGCCAGAAGCGCTTGAGCCAATGCGCAAAACCCTTGATGTTGTAGCGCTTGATCACCAGCGTCCGACCGTCAACCTCGATTTTTCCCACACTCGCCGCGCCGCCGGTCTTGTACAGATGGCCTTGATCGAGCAACGCGTCGGCCTGCTCCAGCACTGGCAGCATCGCAGCTTCTTCTTCGCGACGGATCGCGCGCAAGACAAACGCGCCGCGCTGGACGCTGAACAGCGTGCATTCGCGGCCGACCTTGATCAGGAAGTCCTTCAAACGCCAGGCGCGAACCTTGTCGATCTGCTTCTGCAAGGCTTCCATCGGCAGGGCGTGCTCGCCGTTGCTCAACAGGTAATACACCAGCAATTCTTCGATGTACGGTTCTAGCGTCTTGGGCAGCTGCGCAAAAAATACGCCGAGGTTTTCMAGGACCTTGTTTCGTGACAGCGGCTGTCCCGGCGTTTCAGCACAGACGCCGCCGCCATCGATCAGGTACAACCGACYGCGCTGACGCAAGAGGTTGTCCAGATGCAGGTCTTCCTGCCAAAGCCCCTTGCGATGCATTTGGCCGATAGCACCCAATGCCTCGGCCAGAACGGCGCCTTGCATATCCGCCAGCACCGGCAAGTGTTCGACTTTTTTCCAGGTATCCCCCAGGCTCTCGGCGCTTGCGAGGAAATCGAACAACAGCCAGCCGCCCTCGCCTTCCTTCAGGCCATCGGCCAGCAATTGCGGCGTGGTCAGGCCTTGATCGGCGAGCAAGCGCACGCCGTTCAGTTCACGCCGAAAATGCCGCGCCGCTTTGCTGCCGACCAATAATTTGGCCAGCACCGGCCGGCCGCGCCAGACGCCAGCGCCGACGTAACGCTGTCCCGGCAAGACTCGCAGCAAACTCAGCAGCTGCAATTCGGCGGGGCCGGCGGCATCGGCCAGCGAAATACTCATCGGCAGGCTCGGGCTGCGGCCGGCGCCTTTCAGTTCGGACAAGCGCATCAACGCTTCTCCTTGTGACTGCGCCGCGCGGTCAGACGCGAAACCCAACTGTCCACCAGCGAACTGTTCTGCGGCTGATCGACATAGACCGCCAACATCTCGCGCAACTGCGACTCGGTCCACTCCGGCGCGCGGCGGAGTAACGGTTCCAGGTCCTTGACCCGGTCACGCTGACCGAACAGCAACGGTCGGGTTTTTTCCAGGTCGATCAACTGAGCCTGATAACCGTCGCCCTTGGCTTGCAGAAAAATATGTTTGGGATAGAAGCAGCCATGAACCTGGCGCACGCCGTGCAGCTGTCGCGCCAGAACACCACAGGCTTTGAGAATGGCCGTGTGTTGCGCCCCACTCAGGCTCGACCAGCGCTGCAACAGCGAATCGAGATCATCCCAACCATCCAGCGCGCGGGTCAGCAGCAATGCGCGGACCTCACCATTGACTTTGCGCTCACCAAAAAACACTGCTTGCAGCGCCGGTATGCCCAGCTTTTGATAACGGCTTATGTTGCGAAACTCACGGGCAAAACTCGGCTCGCCGAAGGGCGCGTGAAAAGTACGTGTCAGGTAGTTGCTCTGGCGCTTGAGGTAGAAGCCACGACCTTCCAGATCCAGCCGAAACACGCTGCTCCAGCCACCGCCGACGGTGTTGGGCTCATCCACGGCGTCGAGCTGTTTGGCCCAGAGCGCATCGAACGTGCCGAGGCCATGTCGCTCAAGCAGCGCACGGTCTTCAGCGGCCAGAAAATCAGTCATTCGCGTCCCTCGAAAAATCTCACCACGTGCCGGATGCGTTTCTTGTCGGCGGCATTGAGTCGGTCACGCTGGCGATATTGCAGATAAAAGCGCAGGCGCTGGGTAGCCGACAAGTGATATTTGGCCACCTTGTCGAGGCAGGCCAGGTCTTTGGTGATCCGGTATTTAAGCCAGAAGCCGTGCCAGAAATCACCATTGGGGCAATCGATCAGGAACAGCCGGGCTTGATCGTCGATCAGCAGATTGCGCCACTTCAAATCGTTATGCGTGAAACGATGGTCGTGCATGGTCCGGGTGTAACCGGCCAACTGCCGGCTGACCGTATCGACCCAGGCGCGGTCCGCCAACTTAAGATCGTGCCGTTCAGCGAGAGCCGACAGGTCTTCAGTGTTCGGCAGTTCGCGCGTGATCATGGCCCCACGGTTGTACGCCGCGCCGCGTCGTTCCAGACCCCAGGCCACCACTTCGGCGGTGGGAATGCCCCACTTGGCAAAGCGCTTGAGGTTCTGCCATTCGGCCTTTACCCGAGGTTTACCCAGGTAACGGCGCAGGCCTTTGCCCGCGCCGGTGTAGCGTTTGACGTAGTAATTGACGCCGTTGCGATTGACGCGGATGACCTCGGACAACAGATCACGAGTCAGTCGCTCACCCTGCAGCGCAAACACCGCTTCAAGGCTGCCGAAATCTTCTGCCAGATCGCTATAAGCGGGTTCCAGTTTCCAACCCGCCATCAGAGTGCATCCCCATATCGCTGTTTACGGTCATAAAGTTTATTGGCCTTGCCCTCAAGCCAGGCGAGCAGCGACGCTTCTTCAGCCAGAATCTGGCGCAGCGGCTGCTGGAAGTACCCCTTGAGGAAACGCAATTTGTCGCGCCGGGTCAGGCCAATGTCCAGGGCCGAAAAATACAGCGCCGCCAGATCTTTGTTGCGCCAACGCTGAGTGATTGCCGGGCGGGTCTGGGCACGGTGCAGGTCGATCACTGAGAGCTTGAAATCGTCGGCGGTCACTGGTTTGTCGGTGTGCAGCAGGAAGTGGCAAATGTAGCAGTCGCGATGGTTGACCCCGGCGCGGTGCATCATGCCGGTCATGCGCGCGACTTCGGCAATCAGCGCCCGCTTGAGCTTGGGCTCGGGCGGGTTCTTGACCCAATCAATACTGAAGTCTTCAAGGCTGACGGTCGGCGCCAGTTCTTCGGTGACGATGAACGAATGCTGGTCCGCCGGATTACTGCCCTTCTCGCCGTAAGCGACGGCGGTCATGGTCGGCACGCCGACTTCTTTAAGTCGCTGAATAGCTATCCACTCCTGACCCGCACCGAGGACCGGCAGCTTGGCCGTCAGCAGGTTTTTGAAGATCTCGCCCCAACCGATGCCACGGTGGATCTTCACGAAAAAACCATTGCCGTTCACTTCAGTGCGCAATGTGCGGCGCGCTTCCAGTTCACGGTAAACCTCGCCTTCGAGACCTTCGACTTCGGTGAACGCATCGCGCCCGGCCCAAAGGCTCTTGAACGGTTCAGCCAGCATCAACTTCATTAAGCGTGCTCCGCCAGAATCACATCGGCCGCGTGCTGCGGCATGCTGTAGAGGTCGGCCGTCTCGGCGAAGGCCAGACCGTTGCGGCTCCAGGCCGCCCGTGCTTGAGCGTCGTTCAACATGCCGGTCAGGTACTGAGTCAGTTGGCCCTGATCGAATGGTTCGTCCAATACCAGCCCGGCGTCGGCCTCGGCGATGTAATGGGCATAACCGCATACCGCGCTGACCAACACCGGCAGCCCGGCCACCAAGGCTTCGAGCAACACGGTCCCGGTGTTTTCGTTATACGCCGGGTGAATCAACAGATCGGCACCTAGCAGGAAACGCGGGATATCACTGCGGCCCTTGAGGAACGTCACGTTGTCGCCGAGCCCCAATGTAGCGCTCTGCATCTGGAATAATTTGGGGTCATCCTGGCCAATTACAAACAGCCGGGTGCGTTTCTTCAGATCAGCGGGCAATGCGGCCAGCGCCTTGAGGCTGCGATCCACGCCTTTGGTCTTGAACCCTGAACCGATTTGCACCAGCAGCAGTTCTTCGTCTTTCAGGTTGAATTCGCCCCGGAATCCGGCACGAATCTCGGCAGCATTGGCCGGCGCACGGCGGTCCTGGGAGATACCCGGCGGCAGCAAATGAAAACGCTCCAGCGGCGTATCGTAATGCTTGATGAATAGCGGCTGCTGCACTTCGGAAATCATCAACACTTCGGTCTTGGCGTCCTTGGCGAACACCGCGCGCTCGTATTCGGCGAAGTGGCGGTAGCGACCCCAACGGCGGTACAGCGAATGACGCAGGTTTTGCGCCTTGTCTTCGAAACAGCCGTCGGCGGCGTAGTAAACGTCCAGGCCCGGCATCTTGTTGAAACCGATCAGGCGATCCACGGGCCGCTTGGCCAGATCCGCTTCCATCCACTCGCTGAGCTTTTCATTGCGCCGATGGTTGAAGAACGCCTTGACCGGCGCCACCAGCACTTCGAAACCCGGCGGAACGTCGCCTTCCCAGATCAGCGTGTAGACGCGAATCTTATGGCCGCGCTGCTGACACTCCAGGGCGATGCGCATGAAGTCGCGCTGCAAACCCCCGAATGGAAAGTATTTGTACAAAACGAATGCCAATTGCATCAGCGCAGCTCCTCAGCCAGTAACAACGTGCTCAGTCGGGTCGCGACACGCTCGGGATTCAGACGCGTGAAGCACAGGGGCCACTCGCGTTTCAGGTCGAACTGACGGGCATCCTGTTCCGTCGGTTGATAGGTACATTTTTTTTGCAGGCACGGTGCGCACGGGAAGTCGCTGGCGATATGAATCTGCGCTTTACCGTAGGCGCCGGTCAGGCCTGGATTGGTCGGACCGAACAGCGACAGTGTGGGTACATCGAGCGCGGCGGCCAGATGACCGAGGCCCGTGTCCACGGCCACGCAAGCCTGTGCGCCGGCCAGCACCTTGCCGACACCGGCCAGGTTCAGCTTGGGCAGCACTTCAACATGGCGGAACCCGGCGGCAATGCGCTCGGCCCGGGCCTTCTCGATGGGATTTCCCCACGGCAGCTTCACGGCGACGCCCAGATAACCGACGCGCTCGGCCAGCTCACGCCAGTAGGCTTCCGGCCAGTGCTTGGTGTCCCACGTAGTGCCATGCAGAAACAGCACGTACGGATTCTTGCGCGGCAGTTCCACCAATCGCTCGACGTTCAGGCCGTAATCGCCCAAACCTTTAGGCAAGTCGTAGCCCAAGGCCAAGGCAAACAATTGACGCACCCGTTCTACCGCGTGCTGCCCACGGCCCACCGCCAAGCGACGGGAATAGAAGCGCGCAGCCATAGGTTCGCGCGCCGAATCCTTGTCCAGCCCGGCGACCGGTGCCTTGACGTAGCGCGTCAGCCAGGCACTTTTCAGCAGGCCCTGGGCGTCAATCACCAGATCATATTTTTCGGCACGAACGCTTTGTTTGAAGCGTTTCCACTCGCCACTCTTGACGGTCTGCCAGAGATTCTTGCGCCAGCGGCGGATCGCCACCGGGATCACCTTGCCCACGGCCGGGTGCCAGGTCGGGATCTCGGCAAAGCCTTCTTCCACCACCCAGTCGAATTTGATGCCGGGAATCGCCCGCGCCGCGTCGGTCAGTGCCGGCAGCGCGTGAATCACGTCGCCCAGCGAGGAAGTCTTGATCAGCAGAACCCGCAAACTATTTGACCTCGACCACAGTGCCCTGCAAACGCTGCAAGGCTTCGTTCACGGCTTGCGGCATGAGCTGGCGCAAGCAGTTGTAATGTCCGAAACGGCACGTGCGATCGAAGCACGGGCTGCATTCGATGCCCAGACGCACCACTTCGACATGCTCGGCCAACGGCGGTGTGAAACCCGGCGACGTCGAGCCATAGACCGCCACCAACGGGCGGTTCAACGCGGCGGCGACGTGCATCAGGCCGGAGTCGTTGGACACCACCGCGTCGGCGCAGGACATCAGGTCAATGGCTTCGGCCAGCGAGGTACCGCCACTGAGGTTGACCGCCTCTTCCCGCAGACCGGGAATCAGCCGCGCGCGGATCTCTTCGCCCACGGCGTGATCGTTTTTCGAACCGAACAACCAGACTTGCCAGCCTTCACGAATTTTCGCTTCGGCGACCTTGGCGTAATGTTCGGAAGGCCAGCGCTTGGCCTCACCGAACTCCGCGCCGGGGCATAACACCAACACCGGACGGTCGAGGGCCAGACCGAATTTAGCCAGCGCCGCTTCGCGGGTGACCGGGTCGATCTGCAAGCTCGGGCGTGGATAAGGTGTCGGCAGTTCGGTACCGGGCTCGTATGCCAAGGCCATGAACCGCTCGATCATCAACGGATATCGCTCTTTATCCAGCGTGCGCACGTCATTGAGCAGGCCGTAGCGGAACTCTCCACGCCAGCCAGTGCGTTTCGGGATGCTGGCGAAGAACGGCACCAGCGCCGACTTCAGCGAATTGGGCAGCAAAATCGCCTGGTCGTACTGGCCAGCGAGGGATTTGCCGATGCGCCGACGGGTCGCCAGCTCCAAAGCACCGTGGCCGAGCGGAAAGCTCAAGGCCTGCCTGACTTCAGGCATACGTTCCAGGATCGGCCGGCTCCACTCGGGGGCCAGGACGTCGATTTCGCATTGCGGGTGGCGCTGTTTGAGACTCTGAAACAGAGTCTGCGCCATCACCATGTCACCGACCCAACTGGGCCCAACGATCAGAATTTTCATGTGGTTTCCAAAAACGAACCGGGGAGGCATATGCCTCCCCGCCTCGAGAATTCTACAAAACACTGCAGATCTACTGTGGGAGCGGCGGTGCGACGATTCGACCTGCTCGCGAAGGCGGCGTGACAGTCAGCATATATGCCGGATGTGACGGCCTCATCGCGAGCAGGCTCACTCCCACAGGGTTTGTGCGCCATACCCTAAATCTACAATCACCGCCGCTCCCACCTTTGAATCTTGTCGCTGCAACAAGCGCGTTTCAGCTTAACCCCAACTCACGCCAGATCCGCATGACCTGTCGTCTTTCATCCGCGAACTGGTCGCCTGCTATCACCCCGGCGTCCTTCTGCAAGGCCTGCCGGTGAGCGGCGGCGCGGTAGGTTTTATAGGCCTCGCGCAACAAGCTGGCGTCTTCTGCAGGCATCAGCCCTTCGTTTGCCAGCTCTTCCAGAATGCGGAAATTATCAGACCAGCGCAGCAATGACGGGCACGTTTGGGACCACGCCAGGGCCGCGTATTGCACCATAAATTCAATATCGACGATACCTCCGGCGTCCTGCTTGAGATCAAACGGCGCCGTGGCTTCGAAGGCATTCGCCCCGGTCCCGGCCGCCGTACTCTTGGTGCCGAGGTTATCGCGCATCTTCGCGCGCATCTCACTGACCTCCTGACGCAGGATCACCAAGTCTCGCGGCTTGCCCAGCACCGCCGCGCGAACTCGCTCGAATTCCCGACCGACATCCGCGCTGCCCACCAGCACCCGCGCCCGAACCAGCGCCTGATGCTCCCAGGTCCAGGCCTCGCCGTGTTGATAACGGGCAAAAGCACCGAGCGAACTCACCAGCAACCCCGATGCACCCGAAGGTCGCAAGCGCATGTCCACTTCATACAGCTGACCGGAGTTGGTCTGCGCCGTCAGCAAGTGAATGATTCGTTGCCCCAGGCGGGTGAAAAATTGCGCACCATCGATTGGTTTCGGTCCGTCGGTTTCTGCCAGTGGATCGCCATCGTGGATAAACACCAGATCCAGGTCCGAAATATGCCCGAGTTCCAGCCCGCCGACTTTTCCATAACCGACAATGATAAAATCGGGATCGCACAATCTACCGTCAGCGCGCAACGGTGTGCCGTACTTGGCCACGGTCTGGTGCCAGGCCAGGGCCAACACTTGTTCAAGAATCGCTTCGGCGAGCCAAGTCAGGTAATCGCTGACTTTCATCAACGGCAGGCTGCCGGCAATTTCCGAGGCGGCGACGCGCAAGCGGTGCGCCAGTTTGAAATGCCTCAGGGCTTCCATTTGCTGCTCGAGATCGTCCTCGGGAATCCGCATCAGACGTTCGCGTAATTCGGCGGTCAGTTCCGGCGCCAGGGGCGGCTTGAACAACCGGCCTTCGTTGAGCAATTCATCGAGCAGCAGCGGGAAGCGAGTGATCTGCTCGGCGATCCACGGGCTCGCAGCGCACAAGGTCAGCAAGCGGCGCAGCGCGCCGGGGTTTTCGGTAAGCAATACCAGATACGCAGAACGACGCGCCACGGCCTCAACCAGCGGCAGCACGCGCTCCAGCACCAGATCCGGATTGGCATGCTCCACGGCCTGGGCCAACAAGCGCGGAATAAACGCATCCAGGCGTTCTCGTCCCAGCCGCTGCATGGCACGCAACTGCGGACTGCCGCGCAAACCGGCCAAGGCTTTCAGGGCCTTGATAGCGTCCTTGAAACCCGCCTCTTCCAACTGACGGCAAGCCGCTTCTTCGTCTTGAGCGTCTTCCCACAACGGCAACCATTCCCCGCCCACCACCACTTCGCTTTCGGTGCCTTCTTCTTCGTCGGGATCGGCGATGACCTGAGCGAAGTGCCAGGCTACGCGGCCACGCCAATACATCAGCCGCTCATGGAAAGCGTTCCAGTCGGCGAAGCCCAACATAAAGGCAATGCGCGCCTGATCCTCCTCGCCATCCGGCAACATCTGGGTCTGGCGGTCGGCAATCGCCTGGATCGCGTGCTCGGTGTAACGCAGGAATTCGTAGCCATCACGCAACTCGCTGATCACCGCCGGCGGCAGGTAGCCCTGACCTTCCAGCGTGTTCAATACCTTTAATAAAGGGCGTTGTTGCAGGCTCAAGTCGCGACCGCCGTGAATCAGCTGAAAAGCCTGGGCGATGAACTCGACTTCGCGAATGCCGCCGGAACCGAGCTTGATGTTGTCGGCCATGCCTTTGCGTCGCACTTCCTGCTGGATCAACTGCTTCATGGTGCGCAGCGCTTCGATCGCCGAGAAGTCGAGGTAGCGCCGGTAAACGAACGGGCGCAGCATTTCTTGCAATTGCGCACCGGTCACTTGATCGCCGGCCACCACCCGCGACTTGATCATCGCGTAGCGTTCCCAGTCGCGACCCTGATCCTGGTAATACTGCTCCAGCGCATTGAAGCTCAAGACCAATGCACCGGACGAACCGTATGGCCGCAAACGCATGTCGACGCGGAACACGAAGCCGTCGACGGTCATCGGGTCCAGCGCTTTGATCAGGCGCTGGCCGAGGCGGATGAAGAATTCCTGATTATCCAGCGAGCGCTTCACACCGACGGTTTCGCCGCCCTCGGGGTAGGCGAAGATCAGGTCGATGTCCGACGAAAGATTGAGCTCCACGGCGCCCAGCTTGCCCATACCGAGGATGACCATCGGCTGCGGTTCGCCACTGCGTCGGCCGGTCGGCACACCAAACTGCTGACAATGACGCGCGTACAACCACTGATAGGCCTGATCGATGCTCGCATCGGCCATGTCCGAGAGGTCGCGGCAGGTCTGGACCAGGTCGGCCTGACGGGTCAGGTCGCGCCAGATGATCCGCACTTGCTGGCGGGTACGCTGACGACGCAAGGCACGGCCGAGCTCGTCATCGGTTTGCGCCGCATTCACCGCCGCCGCAATCTGTCCGCACAGTTCACCGGGGGTGAAGCTGCGGTCCAGTTCGCCGGACTGCACCAGCGCCAGCAACATTAAAGGATCACGCACACATTGTTCAGTCACGAAGTCGCTGGACGCCGTGACGCGGGCAAATTGTGCCCAGCGTTCAGGCGTCCAGGCCGACAGGCCATGGTCGTCTTCAAGTGCCGCAACGGCGGTACGGAACGACTGCTCGGCGCGGGTGACAAACGGCAGGAGAATGCCGGGCAGTTCGACAAGCGTGGGAAGGCTCATGGTCTATCCTTGATCGGCGTGCAGACGGCTGCATGTAGTGAATTGTGAAAACCCGCTACCTGAAGGACTGTCGAACAAAAGTTAGAAATAGCTGAAAATTCTTTATTTTTGGCAGTGAACATCAAGCTTTCACCTTTTGTGGTTGGAAAAAGACCAACCTTAACGATTATTCTCACAACGCAGCCGGAGGCCACAAGCCATTCATCTGTAGTTTTACTACTCGTATATACATTCGAAAGGCTGAAATGCCCGAAGATTTGTAGTAAAACTACACGCCGCCGGAACAACCTCTCGGCAATCCAAGAATTTATATCGTCTGCCCACAAGGCCAGTCGCAAACTCAGGCAACCGATTCTGGAAGCCTTTCCGCCCTGGAGCAAGCCATGCAAGACCTCGATCCCGTCGAAACCCAGGAATGGCTGGACGCCCTGGAATCGGTTCTCGACAAAGAAGGCGAAGACCGCGCTCACTATCTGATGACCCGTATGGGCGAATTGGCGACCCGCAGCGGCTCGCAACTGCCTTACGCCATCACCACGCCATACCGCAACACCATTCCCGTTACCCACGAAGCACGCATGCCTGGCGACCTGTTCATGGAACGCCGCATTCGCTCGTTGGTACGCTGGAACGCGATGGCCATGGTGATGCGTACGAACCTGAAAGATTCTGACCTGGGCGGTCACATCTCCAGCTTCGCCTCCAGCGCAACCCTGTATGACATTGGCTTCAACTATTTCTTCCAAGCCCCGACCGACGAACACGGCGGCGACCTGATCTACTTCCAGGGCCACACCTCGCCAGGCGTTTACGCCCGCGCATTCATGGAAGGCCGCATCACCGAAGACCAGATGAACAACTTCCGTCAGGAAGTCGACGGTCAGGGCTTGTCGTCCTATCCGCACCCGTGGCTGATGCCTGACTTCTGGCAGTTCCCGACCGTATCCATGGGTCTGGGTCCGATCCAGGCGATCTACCAGGCACGTTTCATGAAGTACCTGGAAGCCCGTGGCTTCATCCCTGAGGGCAAGCAGAAAGTCTGGTGCTTCCTGGGCGACGGCGAGTGTGACGAGCCGGAATCCCTGGGCGCGATCTCGCTGGCTGGCCGCGAGAAGCTCGACAACCTGATCTTCGTCATCAACTGCAACCTGCAGCGCCTCGACGGCCCGGTTCGCGGCAACGGCAAGATCATCCAGGAACTCGAAGGCGTGTTCCGTGGTGCTCAGTGGAACGTGACCAAAGTCATCTGGGGCCGTTTCTGGGACCCACTGCTGGCCAAGGACGTCGACGGCATCCTGCAACGTCGCATGGACGAAGTCATCGACGGCGAGTACCAGAACTACAAAGCCAAAGACGGCGCGTTCGTGCGTGAACACTTCTTCAACTCGCCAGAACTCAAGGCGATGGTCGCCGATCTGTCCGACGACGAGATCTGGAAACTCAACCGTGGCGGCCACGACCCGTACAAGGTCTACGCGGCGTACCACGAAGCGGTCAACCATAAAGAACAACCGACTGTCATCCTGGCCAAGACCATCAAGGGATATGGCACCGGGGCCGGCGAAGCGAAAAACACTGCGCACAACACCAAGAAAGTCGATGTAGACAGCCTGAAGTTGTTCCGCGATCGTTTCGACATCCCGGTCAAGGACGAAGAGCTGGAAAACCTGCCGTTCTTCAAGCCAGAACCAAACAGCGCCGAAGCCCGCTACCTGAGCGAGCGTCGCACCGCACTGGGCGGTTTCGTGCCACAGCGCCGCGCGAAGAGCATCAGCGTGCCAACGCCGCCACTCGATACCCTCAAGGCAATCCTTGATGGCTCGGGCGACCGTGAGATTTCCACCACCATGGCGTTCGTGCGGATCCTCGCGCAACTGGTCAAGGACAAAGAAATCGGCTCGCGCATCGTTCCGATCATCCCGGACGAAGCCCGTACCTTCGGTATGGAAGGTATGTTCCGTCAGTTGGGCATCTACTCCTCCGTCGGCCAGCTCTACGAGCCAGTCGATAAAGACCAGGTGATGTTCTACCGCGAAGACAAGAAGGGCCAGATTCTCGAAGAAGGTATCAACGAAGCGGGCGCCATGAGCTCCTTCATCGCTGCCGGTACTTCGTACTCCAGCCACAACCAGCCAATGCTGCCGTTCTACATCTTCTACTCGATGTTCGGCTTCCAGCGTATCGGCGACCTTGCCTGGGCCGCTGGCGACAGCCGTACCCGTGGCTTCCTGATCGGCGGCACCGCCGGCCGGACCACGCTCAACGGCGAAGGCCTGCAACACGAAGATGGTCACAGCCACATCCTGGCCGGCACCATCCCGAACTGCCGCACCTTTGATCCAACCTACGGCTATGAGCTGGCGGTGATCATCCAGGACGGCATGAAGAAGATGACCGAAGAGCAGCAGGACGTTTTCTACTACATCACCGTGATGAACGAGTCCTACCAGCAGCCAGCCATGCCGGCCGGTGTCGAGGAAGGCATCATCAAGGGCATGTACCTGCTCGAAGAAGACACCCGCGAAGCGGCGCACCACGTTCAGCTGATGGGCTCCGGCACCATCCTGCGTGAAGTCCGTGAAGCGGCGAAGATTCTGCGTGAACAGTTCAACGTCGGCGCTGACGTATGGAGCGTTACCAGCTTCAACGAACTGCGTCGCGACGGCCTGGCCGTCGAGCGTACCAACCGTCTGCACCCAGGCCAGAAGCCTAAGCTGAGCTTCGTCGAAGAGTGCCTGAACGGCCGTAAAGGTCCGGTCATTGCCTCTACCGACTACATGAAGTTGTTCGCCGAGCAAATTCGTCAGTGGGTCCCGTCCAAGGAATTCAAGGTCCTGGGCACCGACGGTTTCGGCCGTAGCGACAGCCGTAAGAAACTGCGTCATTTCTTCGAAGTTGACCGTCATTTCGTGGTGTTGGCAGCCCTGGAAGCACTGGCTGACCGTGGTGACATCGAACCTAAGGTTGTGGCTGAAGCCATTACCAAGTTCGGTATCAACCCGGAAAAACTCAACCCACTGGACTGCTGAGGAGAGATTCTGTGAGCGAACTCATTCGCGTACCTGACATCGGCAGCGGTGAAGGTGAAGTAATTGAACTGTTTGTGAAGGTTGGCGACCGTGTCGAAGCCGACCAGAGCATCCTGACGCTGGAATCGGACAAGGCGAGTATGGAAATTCCTGCGCCTAAAGCCGGCATCGTCAAAAGCCTGAAAGTGAAGCTGGGCGATCGCCTGAAAGAAGGCGACGAACTGCTGGAGCTGGAAGTAGAAGGTGCCGCTGTTGCGGCCCCGGCGGCTGCCGCTGCGCCGGCTGCACTGACTGAAGCAAAACCGGCTGCAGCGCCTGCTGCTGCCGCGCCAGCCGCTGCACCTGCTGCCGCTTCGGTTCAGCAAGTGCACGTGCCGGACATCGGTTCGTCGGGCAAGGCCCAGATCATCGAGATTCAGGTCAAGGTTGGCGACACCGTCGAGGCTGATCAATCCTTGATCACCCTGGAATCCGACAAGGCCAGCATGGAAATCCCTTCGCCCGCCGCTGGCGTGGTCAAGGCCATCAGCGTCAAGCTCAACGACGAAGTCGGTACCGGCGACCTGATTCTGGACCTGGAAGTGGCAGGTGCTGCTGCACCGGCTGCCGCCCCGGCCCAGGCGGCTGCTCCGGCACCCGCCGCTGCGCCTGCTCCTGCAGCAGCTCCAACTGCTCCAGTGGCCGACAGCGTTCAGGACATCCACGTTCCGGACATCGGCTCGGCAGGCAAGGCCAAGATCATCGAAGTCCTGGTCAAGGCCGGCGACACCGTCGTAGCCGACCAGTCGCTGATCACCCTGGAATCCGACAAGGCGAGCATGGAAATTCCGTCGCCTGCCGCTGGCGTGGTGGAAAGCGTTTCCATCAAGCTGGATGACGAAGTCGGTACTGGCGACCTGATCCTCAAGCTGAAAGTCAAAGGCGTTGCGCCTGCTGCGGCTGCGGCTCCGGCCCCGGCTCCGGCCGTTGCTGCACCGAGCGCTCCCGCCCCAGCCGCTGCGGCGTCTGCTGCTCCGGTAGCTGCCGCACCTGCCGCGGCACCGGCCAAGCCGGGCGCCAAGGTTCACGCTGGTCCGGCAGTACGCCAACTGGCTCGTGAATTCGGTGTCGAGCTGAATGCCGTCGGCGCCAGTGGCCCGCACGGTCGCATCCTCAAAGAAGACGTGCAGGTTTACGTCAAAGCGATGATGCAGAAGGCCAAGGAAGCACCAGCCGCTGCTGCTGGCGCAACCGGCGGCGCGGGCATCCCGCCGATTCCGGTCGTGGACTTCAGCCGCTTCGGTGAAACCGAAGAAGTGCCGATGACTCGCCTGATGCAAATCGGCGCGTCGAGCCTGCATCGCAGCTGGCTGAACATTCCACACGTGACTCAGTTCGATTCGGCTGATATCACCGAGCTGGAAGCGTTCCGCATTGCTCAGAAAGCCGTTGCAGAGAAGGCTGGCGTCAAGCTGACCATCCTGCCGCTGCTGCTCAAATCCTGCGCGCATTTGCTCAAGGAACTACCGGACTTCAACAGTTCGCTGGCGCCAAGCGGCAAAGCGATCATCCGCAAGAAGTACGTGAACATCGGCTTCGCCGTCGACACCCCTGAAGGCCTGCTGGTACCGGTCATCAAGAACGTCGACCAGAAAAGCCTGTTGCAACTGGCAGCCGAAGCCGCTGCGCTGGCCGCCAAGGCCCGCGACAAAAAGCTCACCGCTGACGACATGCAAGGCGCCTGCTTCACCATTTCCAGCCTCGGCCACATTGGCGGCACCGGCTTCACGCCGATCGTCAACGCGCCGGAAGTGGCGATCCTGGGTGTTTCCAAGGCAACCATCCAGCCAGTCTGGGACGGCAAAGCCTTCCAGCCGAAGCTGATGCTGCCACTGTCGCTGTCCTACGATCACCGTGTGATCAACGGCGCCGCTGCTGCACGCTTTACCCAGCGTCTGAGCAGCCTGCTGGCGGACATCCGCACCATCTTGTTGTAACACCGGTCGGCCCTCCCTTACCGGAGGGCCGCTCGCGTTCCACGTTTTCCGAGCGCCACGCTCGTACCTCAACCCCGCCAATTTGGCGGGGCTTTTTTTGTCTTGATTTTTCCTACATCCGTCGCTGATATCGGCCACAGCACCAGTCCACTTCCGCCCGATATTTTTTGCGAGACAATAACTAGTCTTAGTCCGACTGACAGTTGATAAAACTGCATCAGTCATTTTTGCTTAGTTAGCAATTACTTCGAATGGATTCGAACATGTTCAAACCGACTGTTGGCCCTATTATTGGCCACACCACAACTAATCACGCGCGCATATTTGTGCGCGGCGAACTTCAAGACAACTCATTGGTATTTGCAGGCATTCGTTATCGACGCCTGGGTGAAGCAAGTTGGACTCGAGGCGTGTTTGTAAAACTGACGATCCTGCGCGACATGTCCGATGTGATTGCGCTGAATGAACTATCCAGCGACACCGAGTACGAATATCAGGCCGGCTGGTTCACCCCGATGAGCCCGGTGCATACCGTGGAGACAATTCAGGAACTGCCACTGCAATGGCCCCGGGAGATTTACCGTTTCCGCACCCGGTCCAGCAAGGCCACAACACCACGGGCCTATATTGTCGGCTCATGTCGCTACTTGCGCATGACGGCAGGCATACCCGTGGCACCGCAACGGGGAGACCGGATTTTTGCTTCGATCTCCGATCTGGCGCAGCAGGCAGACCCGCCTGTCAGCGCGATGCTGATGACGGGTGACCAAATTTACGTCGATGACCTGAACCTCGTCGCCCCCGACCGGGAATACAAGGAAATAGTCAGCAAGTATCGTGCAGCTTTTTCCCAGCCGAACATAACAAAGTTAATGTCCAACCTGCCGACTTACATGATCCTCGACGACCATGAAATAGAAGATAACTGGCCAGCCAACCAAAGCAAAGGTGATGCATATCTATACAAAAATGCCATCGCTGCGTATGAGCTATATCAAGCCAGCCACAGCCCGGCACATGAACTTTTATCCAACGGGCAAATAAGCAGAAAACTGGAACAGTATTGGTATCAGTTCGCCGAAGGCGATATTGAATGGTTTGTCACTGACAGCCGCACTCGACGCAACCTGTCGGTCGATGATCGCCGTATCCTCAATGAAGAGCAGGAACAGGCGCTGCTCAATTGGCTGATCCACAGCCAGGCAAGGGTAAAATTCGTGGTCACCAGCGTGATGTTCTACCCCGACCGCAAACTCCATGGCGATGACGCCTGGAAAGCCTTTCCGGAACAACGCCTACGATTGCTGGAGACGATTCGTACGCATCGCATCAAGAACGTCGTCTTCGTGTCGGGCGATGTCCACGGCTCGTTGACGAGTCGTTTGACTCACAGCGAAGACCCGGACTTCGAGGTGCACACCATCGTGTCCTCGCCGCTGTGCAACAGCAAATTGCTGCCTTACGCCAAGGCTTCCACGTTCATCCTCGAACAGCCCCTGGTGCAAACGGCTGCGGGGGACTATCGGCATGAACTGACCAGCCATGTGGTCAGCGAGGACAACTTTGCCCACCTGATCGTTGATGGCGAGCAGATTCAGGTCAATTACCACGACCGGGACGGCAAGCCATTACAAAGGGTCGACATCCCTCTGTACTAAGGCGAAGAAGTCCAAATGCAATAGTTTTTAGCCCGTGCTGGAGAAAACTTCATTCCTGCCGACATATTCTTATAGCACTTGGCCTTCATGTCTCTTGTCAGTCGGGGCCGCAATGATGYAACCTTGCCGCAGACAACAGTCAAGAGGGCGAGAGCCCGGCGCGTTCAGCACATTTGAAGCGAGTTCCCCTCAATGAAAAGCCAACCCGATGCCGCCAGCCGTATGGTGGCCGAGGTAGTGACGCAGTTGCCTGTGCCCTCGCGGCTCGGCATGCTGCGTTTCGAAAGGCTGAATGAACCTAGCTGGGCGCTACTGTTTCTGGACCCTAATTGCGAACGTCATTTCGGTCTGCCGGCCGTAGACCTGTGTGCGCTGGTCGACTCTCCCTACGCCAGCCTGATGGAGCCCGAAGCGCGCTACCAGCTGCACGACGCGGTCCAGCAGCAACTCGCCGACAGTCCGAACTACCAGATCCGCTACACCTTGCACACCGCCTCAGGCGCCTTGAACCTGCTGGAACTGGGCGAAGCCTATAAACAGCACAATCGGCACTTGTTGCGCGGCTATCTGCTGGTGGTCGACGACCTGTTCGAAAGCAACCTGCTATTGCCCGACCTGGAATCCCAAAACTCGCGCCTGCAGATCGCCCTGGAACTCAATCAGCTCGCCCAGCAGGTGCAACTGCAACATCTGGAACGGGTGCGCGCCCAGCAGGACCTGATCCTGTTGCTGACTCGCCAGCGCTACAGCAGCAACAACTCCCTGCAAGAAGCCGCTGAACTGATCACCCGTAGCGCCTGTGATATCTACGAAATTGACTGTGCCAGCCTGTGGAACCTTGAAGATTCGATGCTGGTGCCAATTTCCGCCTATCACCGCGCCAACGGGGAATATCAGTTGCCGGAGCCGATCGATGTCAGCGGCTTCCCCGACTACCTCGATGCCTTGCACAGCAGCCGCGCCATCGACGCCCACAACGCCATGCGTGACCCGCGCACCCGGCACATGGCCAAGCGCCTGCGCCCGCGCGATGTGAACGCAATGCTCGACGCCAGCATCCGCGTCGACGGTCAGGTCGTAGGCGTGTTGTGCCTGGAGCAGACCGGTGCGACCCGCGCCTGGCAGTCGGACGAAATCGCCTTTGCCGGCGAGTTGGCGGATCAGTTCGCCCAGGTCATCAGCAACCACAACCGCCGCACCGCCACCAGCGCCCTGCACCTGTTCCAGCGTGCGGTCGAGCAAAGCGCCAACGCCTTTTTGCTGGTCAATTGCGACGGCGTGGTGGAGTACGTCAACCCGAGCTTCACCGCAATCACCCAGTACACCACTGATGAAGTCCACGGCCAGCAGCTGTCGGAACTGCCGGCACTGGAAAACCTCAGCGAACTGCTGTTCGACGCACCCTCGGCGCTGGCCAAGAGCAACAGTTGGCAGGGCGAGTTCAAGAGCCGACGCAAAAACCTCGAACCCTACTGGGGACAGCTGTCGATTTCCAAGGTGTACGGCGATAACCGCGAGTTGACGCATTACATCGGCATCTACGAAGACATCACCCAGAACAAACTCGCCCAGCAGCGCATCGAGCGCCTGGCCTACACCGATAACCTGACCAACCTCGGCAACCGCCCGGCGTTCATCCGCAACCTCGACGAACGCTTCGCCCGCGACACCGATACGCCGATCATCCTGCTGCTGGTAGACATCGACAATTTCAAGCGGATCAACGACAGTCTCGGTCACCAGACCGGCGACAAACTGCTGATCAGCCTGGCCCGACGCCTGCGCAACAGCCTGAGCCCGAGCGGCAGCCTGGCGCGTTTCGCCAGTAACGAATTCGCCGTGCTGCTGGACAACACCGACGTACGTACAGGCCAACAGGTCGCCCACCAGTTGCTGATGACCCTCGACAAGCCGATGTTCGTCGATAACCAACTGATCAGTGTCACCGGCTCCGTGGGTCTGGCCTGCGCGCCGCTGCACGGTCGCGACCCGCAAACCTTGATGCGCAACGCCGGCCTGGCGCTGCACAAGGCCAAGGCCAACGGCAAGCATCAGGTCCAGGTGTTCACTGAAGCGTTGAATGCCGAGGCCAGCTACAAGCTGTTCGTCGAGAACAACCTGCGCCGCGCCCTGACCCAGAACGAATTGGACGTGTTCTACCAGCCCAAGCTCTGCCTGCGCAGCGGCCGTCTGCTGGGGATGGAAGCACTGTTGCGCTGGAACCATCCGGACAAAGGCATGATTCGGCCGGACCAGTTCATCAGCGTCGCCGAAGAAACCGGCCTGATCATCCCCATCGGCAAGTGGATCGCGCGCCAGGCCTGCCGCATGAGCAAATCGCTGAGCGCCGCCGGCCTGGGCGATCTTCAAGTCGCGATCAATCTATCACCCAAGCAGTTCTCGGACCCGGATCTGGTGTCGTCCATCGCCAACATCCTCAAGGAAGAAGCGCTGCCGGCCAATTTGCTGGAACTCGAACTCACCGAAGGCCTGCTGCTGGAAGCCACCGAAGACACCCACTTGCAGCTCGACCAACTCAAGCGCCTTGGCCTGACTCTGGCCATGGACGACTTCGGCACCGGTTACTCGTCGCTCAGCTATTTGAAAAAATTCCCGATCGACATCATCAAGATCGATCGCAGCTTCATCCATGAAATTCCGGACAATCAGGACGACATGGAAATCACCTCTGCGGTGATCGCCATGGCCCACAACCTGAAACTCAAGGTCGTGGCTGAAGGCATCGAGACGGCCGAGCAGCTTGCGTTCTTACGGCGCCACCGCTGCGACGTCGGCCAAGGCTACCTGTTCGACCGGCCGATACCCGGCGACGAGCTGATCGAAAAGCTCAAACGCTATCCGCGCGGCCCCCTGGTCTGACTTCACACCGCAAATCCCTGTAGGAGTGAGCCTGCTCGCGATGGCGGTGTATCAGTGACGTGGGCTCTGACTGACACACCGCCATCGCGAGCAGGCTCACTCCTACAGGGGTAGTGCGTAACGGGAAGGGTTTGGGCACACTGACGGTCTGATTCCCTACATCCCAACCTGACTGAGAGGACTGATCATGGTCTTGCGCTCGGAAATCCTGGTGAACAAAAACGTGCTTCCAACCAAAGAACAAGCTCTGCCTGGCCGCGAAACCCATATGTCCCTGCCGGAAAAACACTTCGTCCACGACTCCCCGCTGCTGGGCCCGTTTGTTACCAATGTCGACTTTGCGATCTTCGGCCTGGGTTGCTTCTGGGGTGCGGAACGTCGCTTCTGGCAGCGTGAAGGCGTGGTCAGCACCGTGGTGGGTTACGCCGGCGGATTCACGCCGAACCCGACCTATGAAGAAGTCTGCTCAGGCCTGACCGGCCACAGCGAAGTCGTGCTCGTGGTCTACGAGCCGGAGAAAGTCAGCTACGACGAACTGCTGAAGATGTTCTGGGAACTGCACAACCCGACTCAGGGCATGCGCCAGGGCAACGACATCGGCACCCAGTACCGCTCGGTGATCTACGCCACCAGCCCGGCTCAGTTGGACGCCGCAGAACACAGCAAAGAAGTGTTCCAGGCTGAACTGACCAAGGCCGGCAAAGGCACCATCACCACCGAAATCGACCAAGCCCCGACGGTCTACTTCGCCGAGGCCTATCACCAGCAGTACCTGGCGAAAAACCCTGAAGGGTATTGCGGGATTGGCGGCACAGGCGTGACCTGCCCGATCTAACCCCGCACTGATCGTTCCCACGCTCTGCTTGGGAATGCCTCAATGGACGCTCCGCGTCCGCTTCGGCAAGGACGCGGAGCGTCCCGGGCTGCATTCCCACGCGGAGCGTGGGAACGATCAATCTTGCAGCTTGCAGCTTGCAGCTTGCCGCTGCTACTCAGCAATCAACCAATCCATCTGCCACCCACCCTGGGTCTGCCCCAACTTCTTGGACAACCACGGCAGCAACTCACGCAATTCCTCTTCCAGCCCCCACGGCGGATTCGCAATCGCCAACCCAGACCCGTTCAGACTGTTCGGCGTATCCAATGGATGCACCAGCAATTCCACACGCAACAACTTCGGCGCGCCCGAGCCCGCCAGATCCTGATAGAAACGACGCAACATGCGTTGGTCCTTCACCGGGTACCAGATCGCCGCCACGGTTTGACGCATCCGGCCAACCGCTTCTTTCAGCGACGCCGCACAGCGCTGCATCTCATCGAGCTGTTCAAACGGCGGATCAATCAACATCACCGCCCGCTTCTCCTGCACCGGCAACATCGC
Source organism: Pseudomonas sp. P5_B2 (assembly GCF_056400445.1). Taxonomy (NCBI): domain Bacteria; kingdom Pseudomonadati; phylum Pseudomonadota; class Gammaproteobacteria; order Pseudomonadales; family Pseudomonadaceae; genus Pseudomonas; species Pseudomonas sp. P5_B2. The sequence goes on from NZ_JBFULH010000007.1 coordinate 44,565, forward strand.
GCGCGGCACATGCCAGCCTTCGCCCAGATGCACCTTGACCCGGCGGTCGCCGGCCATGTTGTCCTTGAGCAGCAAACCGTCTTCCGGATGCTTCTCGTTGAGCATCACCCGATCCTGCGGCCGCGTCAGACGCCGCGCCAGCTCCGGCGACCCCGGGTAATAGCGCAACTGGCCATCCGGGTTCATGTCGTGCAGCACTTTCATGTAATCGGCGGTCAGCGCCGGCAGGTCCGGCTGATCCCACAGACGCGCAATACCTTCCAGGTACTCACCGGTACGGCTCGCCTGATCACCCTGCAGGTCATACAGACCAATGCCGGCGTGAGTGTCGAGATAGGCAAACGGCTGCTCCTTGCGCGACATCAGGGCGATGAGGCGGGTCAAAGTCAGGTGTTTGAACACATCGGCGTGATTGCCGGCATGGAAGGCGTGACGATAATTCATGATTGCTCCTGCGAAGGCCGGGAAGTTTACCTTGTACCGAGGCGAACGTCAGGGCCTCRCAGCCGAGCGGGCAATTGCGTTGCGATGATCGTTCCCACGCTCCGCGTGGGAATGCCTCAAGGGACGCTCCGCGTTCCAGCCACGGCGCCGGTGTCGAGCCAGGCACCGATGTGACGCAGAGCGTCACGGGCTGCATTCCCACGCAGAGCGAGGGAACGATCATGTCCGACGTTATTCCACCGGCATTGCTCGCAACCGCCGCCCAATCACATCCAGCACATCACACCCATCCCGCAACGGGATGGCACAGAGCAAAGCGAAATCACTGAGGATGAACGACTCACACTCGACAGACCCGCGCATCGACATGTTTTCCAGCACCTGTGTCACGGCRCGAATTCGATAGTTGGCCGCGTCATACAAAACATCGAGCGGCGCGTGGGTATCGACGAACAGCGTGGGCATTTCGGTGCAGTTGCTGGTGAGCGCCATGAAGCGGCTTTTGGGGTGGGGAATTGGTTTTTCGTAGGGCGGATCTGGCGTTAGCGTCGTCATTTGCAATTTCCATGAGTGAGAATTTGAGCTGCCAACGCACCCTCCTACAGGTTTGGGTGGCAGCCATGCGCAGGAGTAGGAGTACCGAGCACTCATGAACCTCGGCCACGCCGAAGCGTGTCCCGCGCACAGCCGCCGCGAACGATCTTATGGGCACAAATTAAGTGCCGCAATCAAACGACAGAGCTGTTGCATCATGAGTGAGGGCTCCTACACCCTGCCACCACTTGCGCGGTGACAGCCAAAGACTATCCCTGCAACCCATCGTCCACCAGTTCATGAAAACCGCCACAACTTGAAGGAAACGTCCGACGACCTTGCCCGGAAACTTCGCCTGGCCCTACACCCGATCATTCCAGCTCCGCCATCAAGTGCTCCAACAACTCAGCTTTCGGCCCAGGCGGCAGGTCAGGCGTCGCAAGAAACATCCCAACCTTCCTGCGCAAAACGCTTTCTGAAAACGCCTCCAACAGACTCGGATGCTCTTCACTCAACCACCGCACCAGATTGTTGATCTGGGTCGAAGCATCTTCAGCCCCGAGGTGTTGCAGCAGGGATTCAGAAACCTCCCACCACGGAAAAACCTTCGACGTTTTCAACGCGCTGCCACCGACATCAACCGACTGCCCATTGATCAAACACCTCCCGATCACCGGCAGCAGCTCCGAGGTTTTCACATCATCGGACTGCAAAATCGGCAGCAAATAACGCCCATCCCAAAAACGGAAAAACACCGATTTACCATTCGGCAGCTTCACTTGCGTCAGACTGCGCAAATGCTCGACCACCACCACCAAACTTGCCGAAGACACCGCCAACCACCCCCAATCGCGGGACTCGGTCTCGGCCACCCAATCGAGAAACTCACTGTCAGCGGCGACGATTCCGACATAAGGCATCACCGCTTCCCACTCGGAGTAAATCGTGTCAGCCCAAATCGGGCTCGGCGCGGAGTTCAATGAGCGCTGCCAAGTCTTGAACGGCTCAGCCGCGCTGGCGTTGCTGAAAATGGCGAAGATTTGTTCAGTATTGTTAAGCGGATGGGTTTGTAACCAGTTCCCAATGAAATCAACACTCATAAAAATCGCCCCTAATTTCAGCCCACCAACAACCCAAATTATTCAGAGTCATTAAC